>SKUI01000097.1 GCA_007122185.1 Rhodothermia bacterium
GTGGAGCAGCGGGATGATCCCTCCCTGAAGGGAAAGCCGGTGGTGGTTGGCGGATCGCCGCAGGGACGCGGCGTGGTGGCGGCCGCCAGCTATGAGGCGCGGAAATTCGGCATCCGCTCGGCCATGCCCGCCGCCCACGCACTGCGCCTGTGTCCCGACGTCATCTTCATCCGTCCCCGCTTCGATGTCTACAAGCAGATCTCCCTGCAGATACGCGGGATTTTCCACGAATACACGGACCTGGTGGAGCCGCTCTCCCTTGATGAAGCCTACCTGGATGTAACCGAAAACAAGCCCGGCAATCCATCGGCCACGCTTATCGCGCGCGAAATCAAGCAAAAAATACGCGAAGAGACCGGGCTCACCGCCTCTGCCGGCGTCTCATGCAACAAGTTCCTGGCCAAAATCGCATCGGACCTGCGGAAACCGGACGGAATCGCGCTCATCACTCCTGAAAAGGCCGCCGGTTTCATCGCCCGGCTTCCTATCGGCAAATTCCACGGCATCGGCAAGGCCACTGAAGCTAAAATGCACCGGCTTGGGATAAAAAACGGCGCCGATCTGCGTTCCTGGTCACGCTGGGACCTGAACAAGCATTTCGGCAAGGTTGGCGCATTCTATTACAACATAGCCCGGGCCATCGACAACCGTCCGGTACGCACCGAGCGTATCCCGAAATCCATCGGAAAAGAAAAAACATTTGAAGAGGATGTGGATTCCGTTGAGTGGCTGGCCGGATTTCTTGCCACTTTAAGCGACAAAGTCGCTGATCGCATGCACCGGGAAAGCGCGGAAGCCCGCACTGTAACCCTGAAACTGCGTTATGATAATTTTGAAAGCATTACGCGCAGTTTTACGCCCGGATACCTGCTTTCCGAAGCCGCAGAAATTGCAGAACTGGCAGCCTACCTGCTGCGGGAAACCGATGCCGGACAAAGAAAGGTGCGGTTGATCGGTGTAACCGTGTCCGGCTTCCAAAGGGAGGGCGAGGACCCGGACAGGGGTCAGCAAATGTCACTGCCCCTGGAATAGATAGTGCCGACAGAGCCCATAACTTGCCTCGGCGGAACTGCTATTTAGCCGCTGTGTAAATCTCGCCTGTATCATTTCTGACCGGGTCAAGCGCAATCAGATACGCGTATATTGCCCTCAGATCTTCCTCTTTCATCCGCGCATAGGCCGCCCATGGCATGGGAGAGTCGTGATAGACCCTTCCGGCCAGAAATCGTTGGACGAAAGCATCCTCGGTCCAGCCATGCATAATTCCCGTCTCGGGATCCGGTGTGATATTGGGGGTTACATAGACCATGCCCGGCTCAGAAGACGGCATTGGGAACCCACCGGCATAACGTTCTCCGATGTAGGACCCGTCCTTAAGATCCCTCTTGGTGTGACACGCCATGCACGCCGTCACATTGTTTGCCAGGTAGGCGCCATAGGCGATGATATCATCCCCGGACGGACGGTAACGCGGGGCATCCATCCCCCAGTCGACAGGGCCCATGCCAAACGACATGACTGCCTTTCCAAGCAGATTGAATCGGTTGTCCGGCACTTCGTTCGCAAGAGGCGGCTGGCTTCTCAGGTATGCAATGATATCATGCATGTCCTGATCGCTCATAAGGTGAAAATCCATAAGAGGGAACAAAGCGCGCCCCTTCTGGCTCACATTGGCGCGCAGTGCCCGCTTCAGCTCCGCATCCGTATAGGACCCAATCCCGGTTTCCAGGTCCGGTGTTAAATTTGGTGATGTGATCCGGCCAATTTCAAAATCCCAGTAATTGCCACCACTCAGCGGAACATACTCCCCGGCATCCAGTGCAGCCCACTTGTCCTTGGTTGTATGGCAATAGGCACAATGAGCCGGCCCATAGACCAGGTAACGGCCATTTTCAACGGCCTCCGGTGTCATCGCTACTATAAAGGTTTCGTCCAGCGGGACGTCAAAAGTCCGGTCCCACGAATTCTGGACATAAATAAACAGGGCCGCCACGATTACCAGCAGACCCGACATGAGGTACAATACCCACTTCAGCAAAGCCTTCATAAGCTGCCCCCTTTCTGGATTGGATTGATTTTTCTGGCTACCACTCCCCCGGAGTGCCTTTCCGCTATTGACCGGCCTGACCCGCCTATCGGGGAATTGTCATGCTGTAAATGTAATATAATTTTAAAATCATGCAAACACTTGTTTATAAATTATATATATGCAAAACACTGTCATTGCGTGTCTTATACAGGAACAGGTGTCGTGGATACACACCGGTTGCCGGTCGTTGGCTGGGGGCGGTTGGGACAACAGGCGGCGGGTTGTGCTTTTCGGGCTCGACACGGCAGAGCCGCTCGGCACCGCATCAGGCGCCCGTAAGAATCCGGTGCTTCATGTGATAGATGGCCCGGAAAAAAGGCATCCATGGTACAGAGGCCATGATTCGCACGTCCTGGTCGAACCGGGTCTGTTCTTCCAGGAACTGGAGGATGCGATCGAAGCGGTTTTTGCGGAAGAGCTCGTAAAAAATATCCAAAGAGGCCTCCGGATCCCGGTGCAGATTGAAGAGCAGCAGCATGTCATACACCCGAAAGCGGTAGGGGGACATGATGTCGGAGGGTGGGTTTTTCCCCCGGGAAAGGGCATCGGCAATGGCAGCGCTGTGTTTCTGGATCCGGGTGAAGGTATACCCGGTGGAAGGCTTGGTGAGCCCGCCCATCGTCCCCACATTCCAGACATTGCGGCAGTAACGGGCCGGATACCGGCGATCTTCCATCGGAATCACTCCTTTTTCCGTGTATTCTATCTCATAGCTGCCCGGCGGCTGCCCGAGGCGCTCTTCGATGTACTCTTCAAGCCCTTGCCGGTAAGCTTCATCCGTGATTACCTCCGGCGAGAACAGGGTGTATTCTACCAGCGCATCCCTGCTGCTGAAGGGCAGTACATAGGCAAACGTGATCCCGTTTTTCTGCGGAACATCAAAATCCATGAACGTAGCCGACTCCGGGTCAAAGACCGGCTCGGCCGTTCGGATATGCCAGCCTGCAAAGTGCTGCAGCAGCGACAGATCGAGCTTTAGCCGGTTGAATCCCGGCGGACGCAGTGCGCTCTGGAAGATGTGTTCTGCCGTAAAAGGTCCCTCCGTCGAATGCATGACGGCAGTTCCACTTTCAAATTCAAAGCCATCTATGTCCGTTTCCAGCAGAGTCACATTGGGGCTCTGCCGTGCCAGTTCCAGTATCTTGCCGGCATAATCGTCACTCTTTACGCAATGATAGCGGTATTTCTTGAGGGTTTCGGAAAAAAGGGTGTTCCTGACGCGCACCTCCAGTTTATCCCAGGTATGGTGGATAAGGTCATCGAATGGCACATGGCGGTCATCCCAGAAACACCAGGTCTTGTCGCGCAACGGCTGCAGGGAGCGGTCCGCCAAGAGAATGCGGCGATCCCGAAGCCCCTCTCTCCGGAGGAAGTTCCACGCCAGACTGAGTCCGGCTGCGCCGGCACCGGCAATGATATAGTCAAAATGTCGGGATGCTGTCATGGCAACGAATCATCGGGTTCGGAACCGGAGTTCCATAGTAATTAAACGAGCTGGCACATTGGTTGAAGCGGAAATACTGAACGATCATCCGTCATGTTTAAAAGACCATGTTGCGCCAAATGGTTCCCGGCCGGTATACTGCTTTCGATCGTTCTTTGTTTTTGCCGCCAGTGTCGTATTTTAAGGCTTTATCATCAATTAATTCACCATATTTTTCCTATCATGACTCCTCGTTTTCTTTGCTTGCCGTGCCATCGTGGAAGTATTGAACAAAAGTGGCCTGCGCATACCCCTTTTTTGCAGTTTTTTACTGTTTTTCTGTTTACTGCAGTTACTGCAGCCCTGTTGTTCGCACCGCTGTCCGGATCGGCCACAGAACGAAGCAGAGAAAGCGACATCCGGGAACAATATGAACATATCGCCTCAGAGATCATTAGCCAGGCGACCTCCACGCATCGCGCCTATGAGCGGCTGGCTTATTTTAGCGACTACTTTCCGCACCGGCTAAGCGGCTCGGAAATGCTTGAGGATGCGATCGACTGGACCCTGACGGAACTTGAGCGTGATGGCATCACGGTGATCCGCACACAGGATGTGGAAGTGCCTCACTGGGTCCGCGGCAACGAGTACGCCAGAATGGTCCACCCTTACGAGAGAAACCTTCCGATGGCCGGACTCGGTGGGAGTTTCCGCACGCCCGAAGAAGGGATAACCGCGCAAACCGTTGTTGTAGAGAGCTTTGAAGAACTTCAGGAGCGGAGCGACGAGGTTGCCGGAAAGATCGTGGTCTACAATCAGCCGTTCCATGACTACGGCCAGTCCGTTCAGTATCGCGTATGGGGTGCCGACAGGGCCGCCGAACATGGCGCGGTCGCAGCACTTATCCGGGCCGTATCCCCCAATTCCATGGGACATCCGCACACCGGTATGACCCGCTACTCGGGTGATGTGCCCCGCATTCCGATTGCCTCCCTTTCGGCCGAGGACGCCATGCTGCTGCATCGGTTCTACCAGCGCGGCGACCCTGCCACCGTGACCCTCTATATGGAAGCGGAACTGAAAGAAGAGCCGGCCATTTCACGCAACGTGATCGCCGAAATCCCCGGATCGGAATATCCGGAAGAAATCGTGGTCATTGGCGGGCATATCGACTCGTGGGATGTCGGACACGGCGCCATGGACGATGGCAGCGGTGTGGTGGTCACATGGGAAGCCCTGCGCCTGCTCCACGAAATGGGCCTGCAGCCCAAACGGACCATCCGGCTTGTGTTCTGGACCAACGAGGAAAACGGGGTGATGGGCGGACGCGCCTATCGCGACAAGGTCATCGAAAAAGGGGAGCTGGAGCTTCACCAATTGGCTTTCGAGGTCGATTTCGGGGTTTTTGAACCACTTGGATTCGGCTTCCAGGGGTCAGAGGAAGCATTTGACTTGCTCAAGCCCATCGCCGAACTCATGTCGCCCATGCGGGACATGCACCTGCGCGAAGGATCGTACGGGACCGTGGATATCGGCCCGCTCTATCGCGAAGGAGTTCCGATCATGGGTCTGGATGTGGTCACGGACAAGTACTTCTGGTACCACCATTCGCTGAAGGACACCGTCGACAAACTTGATCCGGATGAAGTAGCCGAGTGTGTCGCCGCCGTCGCCGTGATGGCCTTCATTGTTGCCGATATGCCTGATCGCCTGCCCTGGTGACCATCGTCTGAAACACCGGAGGACCAGCTCTTTAATTTACTGTGTTTTACATACCCCGGTTTTTTATTACATTGCCGACAAGCACGGGGTATTATTGGGGAATCCGTGCCCAGCACACCCAACTAATCCTATTTGCCATGAAAAAAATGTACTCCATTCCTGTCCGGCTGACCGCCGGCTTTTGCAATTATTGCATCCTCTTGTTTGGTTTTGTATTCCTGTTTGCAACCGGCCTGCAGGCGCAGCCGGTAATTCCCGGCTATTCCGGACCCGGACTCAGCGAGTCTGGCAACCTGCTCTTCGCATCGGAATTTTCAGCCCTGCATAACGGCAGCACTGCGATCGATGCTGACCGCAGCAGGACAATCTTTCGTTCATGGAGCCCGTTCGCCGGTGATAGCTTTTCCACCATAAAAAGGAAGGGCCTGACCGACGAGCCGCTCGAACCTATGGATGCCCGCGAGGCTTTCTCTATTGCCAGTGCGTTCATAGCAGATGAGGACCCCGGCGCCCGGCCTGTCAACGTGTACGGCGAGGACTCCAGTCTGTATGATGATTTTGAATACAAACAGACCGCCGACGAGAACATGCTCGTCCCCACGGGCGAAAGCTATTTCTGGGAGGTTGCCTACCTGAATGATGTCGACTCACTGATCCATTTCGCACTGGTGGTCGGATCCGAAATCGTTGAATACGACATCATTGACATCCGGGATTTCCCTCCGCAGGAACTTCCGCCCATTCCTTTATCCGAGCTGAAATCCATCCCGGCAGATTTCATCTCCAGCAAGGCGGCCCTTGCCGCTGCCCGCAGCTTCGGCCTCGATGACTATCTCTACATCACTGAACTGGATGGCTGGTTCGACATTGATTACAATCTGGGCGGATTTTACTACGAATTCCCCGGTTTGCTGGATTCCGAATCGCCGGTTTTCTGGAATGTGCTCTTCGACGGCCATGCATGGGACGAGGAGGAGGAACGGAATGTATGGGTGGAGTCCGATTTCCTGATCGATGCCCTGACCGGCAGCCTGCTCGGCAAACTCGTTTTTTCCAGCGAGGATGAAATGGAATTCCTGGATTTCATGGATATCTATGCCAAGCTTGGAGGTGAAATGGTGGATATCAACCAGGATGCCGCACTGATCCAGGCTTTCGGGCGCGAAGAGGACCTGCTGCCTGACATGCCTGTCGGCAAATCAAGCGACTGGATGGCCGTCTGGTTTGATGAGGAGATAGAGATGGTCTATTTTTTCCTGACGCGAAACGGCGAGATCTTCAGCCAGGATATCTTCCCGCTGAGTGACATCCCCGAGGATGAGCGTCCGCCCGACGGACAATTCCGGGCTATCGATCTCCGTTTTGGCTCCGAACACGCCCTCACCGTCTCCCTGGATGCGGGTTTGCGGGAGCAGCTTGAGCAGGCCCCGCAGGGTGCATTCGCACGCATCGACTACAATCTGCACAGCGGATATCAGTTGTTCCCGGATATCCTGGACGAGGATTCCAACCCGTTCTGGCACCTTGAGGTGCATATCGAGACCTTCGACGAGGATTGGATGCGCGACTTCCACGAAATCCACAACCACCTGGTGGATGCGGTCACCGGCGAGTACCTGGGCGCCACCACGGAAACTTCGGCCGAAGAAGAACACGAGCTGGCGGCCGGCATGGCACTGCACCAGAACTATCCCAACCCGTTCAATCCCGAAACAAGGATCCTGTGGGAAATGAGTTCCGAACAGCACGTGATGCTTACGGTCCATGACCTGCTGGGACGGCGGGTCGCGCAACTGGTTGATGCGACGTACCAGGCCGGAGTGCACTCGGTAACCTTTGACGCATCCATGCTTTCCAGCGGCATCTATGTCTACCGGCTTGAAGCCGGCGGAAACGTGTTGAACCGTAAAATGACCGTGGTCAAATAAGGAAAGATTACCTGACAGGAAACATCCAGGCCTGCAAACCGGATCCAGCTGATTTTCCATTGGATCCGGTTATTTTTTTCGTCACCGGGCCCTTTCCAGATTATTTTCATCACCTGCGGTCTTTCCCTGTTCTTTTTTCCTCACCCGCGGTCTTTTCTTTTACCGCTGCCGCCTTGCCTGCCGGACCCTTTTTTCTTCACGAATGGCGCATAAAACGGCTCTTTCTTTGCTTTTCCTGAAGCCTTGCCGGTTTTGACTTTCTTTCTCCGCCTCGCGGGATCTGGCCGGTCTTTCCGTTTTTCCTGGCTTTTACCGGTAATTTCGTCATCGGGACTGCGATAGCGGTCCGATACGGACGATTCCCCCCGCATCTTCAGCAGCGCAGCAGCCACTTCAACGGGTGCAAATCCACCCTCGGCAATAGTTTCTATCTGCTCCACGTATGGACGAAGTCCGCCAGATTCCAGCACTTCGCGCACATCTTCCAGTATCCCGTCGCGCACCGATGCCGCCACCTCTTTCATGGAGGGCAGCGGAATGACCGGAAAGCGCATCTTCAGCTTGTTTTCGATGTAACGGATGTTGCGATACTTGCGGCCGGTTGCAAACGTGTAGGCAACTCCCGTTTTGCCCGCCCGGCCGGTGCGACCGATACGGTGGACGTAATACTCGGGATCCTGCGGGATGTCGTAATTGAACACCGCATCCACATTCTCCACATCAAGGCCGCGCGCAGCCACATCGGTGGCTACCAGCACTTCGATCCGGCCTTCGCGGAAAGAGCGCATTACCTTGTCGCGCACCCGTTGGGTCATATCCCCGTGCAACGCATCTGCGGCATATCCGCGTGAACGGATATCCTCGACAAGCTGATCGCAAGTCCGCTTTGTGTTGCAGAATACCAGGGACAAAGTATAGTTCTGCAGGTCTATCAGCCGGCAGAGGCCCTCGGTGCGCATGGAGTCGCGCACTTCCACGACATAGTGGGTCACCCCTTCCGCCGACGGAGTTTTCCCCTCCACCGTCACAGTGACGGGATCGTTGAAATACCGGGCCATGATCTTGCGGATCTGCGGCGACATGGTGGCCGAGAACATGACCGTCTGCCGGAGCACATCCTCCGGTGTGAAGCTGAGGATCTCTTCGATATCCTCGCGGAATCCCATATTGAGCATTTCGTCGGCTTCGTCCAGCACGACCATCTTGAGCAGGTTCAGGGACAGCGTGCCGCGCTTCAGGTGATCGATCACGCGTCCGGGCGTACCCACCACGATCTGCGATCCGTCTTTTATCTGTTTGATCTGCCGCTGGATGGGCTGTCCGCCATACACCGGGGTCGCGTGAATGCCGGGCAGATATTTTGCGAGCTTGATGATCTCGCCGGTCACCTGAACGGCCAGTTCGCGGGTGGGACACATTACGATGGCCTGGACTGTCCGCAGGTTCGGGTCGATATCCTCCAGCAACGGAATGGCGAAAGCGGCGGTTTTGCCGGTGCCGGTCTGTGCCTGTCCGGCCACATCACGCCCCTCGCGGATCGCGGGGATGGCGGCGACCTGTACTTTCGTGGGTGCTTCGTAGCCCATATCCTTTATTGCTTTCAGGATGGGCGCACTGATGCCAAGATCAGTAAATTTTTCTGTATTCAATGTCTTCTGTATTTGTATGAATAATCTTCAGGGAAGGGAGGATATGTGCAGTCTCGTTCAGCAAGGA
>SKUI01000082.1 GCA_007122185.1 Rhodothermia bacterium
CGGCCCATCAGCACAACATCCATCACACTGATCGGAAAATTCCAGTCAACGGACTCCCGCTGCGGCACATAAGCGACCAGCTGGCGCTGTTTGTCCAGAGGCTTGCCATAAATCAGGGTGTAGCCGGATGATGCCGGTATCAGTCCCATGACCGCCTTGATCAGGGTGGACTTGCCGGCGCCATTCGGACCGACAATGGCTGTGAGACTGCCATCCGGCAGTTCAAAATCGATGTCCCACAGCACAGGTTTCTGGTCATAGGCTACGGTGAGGTCATGCACCTCTAACGGCGGGTTGGAAGCGCGGTCAGGTGTACTCATAACTGCTGGATTATTGCTCATGGCTGCCTTTCGGGATGTGATGTGCGTGAAATAAAATGTCCGGAACCTTGAAGGAACTCTTGTTGCACCGACAAACCGATGCGATAGATGCGATTCTGTCTTTCTTCATGATGGCTGCAACTCTTCACTGAGCGCCTGCACTATGGTTTCCACATTGTGGCGGAACATGCCGGAATAGGTCCCCTCGGGGGTGCCCCGGGCACCCATGGAATCCGAAAAAAGAGATCCGCCCAGCCGTACCTGATATCCCCGGTCCCGGACTCCGATAATTACGGATTCAATGGCACGGGTGCTTACGCCGGTTTCAATGAAAATGGCCGGGATATTCCGTTCGATGATCAGCGAAACCATGCGCGTGACATCCTGGATGCCAAACTCGGTGGCCGTGCTCAGCCCTTGCAACCCCCGCACTTCAATATCGTAAGCCCTGCCGAAATACTGAAAGGCATCGTGTGCGGTGATAAGTACGCGGCGTTCCTCGGGGATGTTCTGGATGCTCTTTTTGGCATACTCGTGAAGTTCCATCAACTCCTTCCTGTGGGCATCTGCGCGCCTGGCAAATTCAGATTCCCTTTCGGGCAACAGTTTCGTAAGTGCTTCCTGTACATCTGTTACGACATATGTCCAAAGCGAAGCATCAAACCACACATGAGGATCGTACGTACCTCCGTAATCTGTGGCCTCTACTAGTTTTTCACGCGGTATGGCTCCGGTGACAGCACGGGATTCATCCCCAAGACGGTCCAGGATCTCAGAAAGACGACCCTCGAGAAAGAGCCCATTGTAAAGAACGATGTCGGACTGCTCCATTCTTCTGAAGTCACGGGGCGTGGCACGGTAAACGTGCGGGTCCACACCCGGACCCATCAGACTGACCACGCGAACGTCATCCCCTCCGACGGTTTCTACAACATCACGGATAAGGTTGGTGGTTGTCACGACAAACGGTCGGTCATCATCGGCGGCAGAATCGTCTTCCTCGCAGCCGTGCAATAGAAAAAGCAAGGCAATGGCAAAAACAAGGCGGCTGAAGAAGAGCCGCGGGATGAAAAGTAACGGGGATATTAAATGGCCTTTATGGTACATCAAGGAGGCTAAAAAAAATGTTGAATTATATGAAGCAAGTAGTTTTTCTGAATCAGATATCCATTTTTCCACACCATATCAACCTGGCTATGGTGTGCGGAACCAGATACTGATTTCCGTTCACTTTAACCCGGATACCGGTAGCATCATTTTTTATGAGTTCAATTTCCTGCCAGGGAGTGAGTTCCAGACGTGACAGCAGATTAAGGATGTCCTTGTCCTGAGTCATGATCCTGCCTATATGCGCCTTGACACAGTTTTTCAATGAGTTCAAGGGCAACAGGTCAGGTGATTCAGGTATCTCCAGATCAACCGTAGGTATTGGATCTCCGTGCGGGTCGTGCGTAGGATGATCCAGTAATTCGGCGATAGCGGCTTCGAATTTTTCACTGATCACGTGTTCCAGTCGCTCTGCTTCCTCGTGGATTTCATCCCATGAGTAATTCAGGTGCCGGGCAAGGTACAACTCCAGTAGACGGTGATGACGCAATACCTCAAGCGCGATTTTTTCACCTGTTGCTGTGAGTTGGACCCCCTTGTAGGGTTCATGCTCCACCAGGTTCATGGCACAGAGCTTTTTGATCATGCCGGTCACCGATGGCGGACGCACATCCAGCTTTCGTGCCAGATCCTGCATACTAACCGCTTCATTCATTTCCCGGAGCTTGAATATTTCCTTGAGATAGTCCTCTTGGGATTCACTTAGAACTGGTTTTTTCATAGTGGTAAATAATTGAATGGGAGTATTTAATATTAGCTAAAGCTAACTCTAATTGCAAGCAAATTCTATGGGAATACACTGAATGATTAGAATCTGCGGGATGGATTTTTTCCTGCAAGTAAAAAAATTGCAAATATTATTAGGAATGACTAAATTCGTATCATCGTTTTCCAGATTATCACAATCAACCGATAAGGCAATCAGGGTTTTTAAATGAACAAATCAATCTTTTTCCTTCTTATTAGTTTACTTGCAGGTACTGCAAACGCTCAGAACCGGCTAACTGGCGACGTCAGGGATTCTGATACTGGAGAGCCTGTAGTGGCAGCATCCATTGTTGTAAAAGATACAAATATCGGGACAAGTGCAGACCAGGATGGATCTTTTGTTTTACCTGAACTCAGAGATGGAGAGTATACATTGGTGGTCCGGAGTCTGGGGTACCAGCCCTGTCAAATGGAAATTACCATACCGGAAAGCCTGGATGAACCGCTTCGCATTGAGCTTGAGTCCGCCGTAACAGCAATGCAGGAGCTGACCATTGTTTCATCAATATTGAGAACCGGATCGAACTACCAGCCGGAGAGGGTGTATTCAGGGGAGGATCTCCATCGCCGGGCCAATATTTCTGTCGGACAAATGCTCGACGGGGAGCCCGGGATTGCCATGCGTTCCTTTGGTGCCGTGCCGAGCCGGCCTGTTATCCGGGGTTTTGATGGTGAACGGCTTCTTATCCTCGAAAATGGAGAGCGAATGGGTGATATATCGGAGTCATCTGTGGATCATGCCATTGCCCTTGACCCTGCGGCAACAGAAACAATTGAAGTGATACGCGGGCCTTCCGGCCTGTTGTTTGGAAATAATGCGCTGGGCGGTGTAGTCAATCTCGTAACTTCGGATATTCCACGCGATATATCTTCTGGCATGTCTGGTATAGCTTCTTTTCATGGGGCAAGCATGAACGGTTTGATGCATGGGTACTCCAGGATGAGTTATGGCATGGATAATCAGGCATTCACCGGAAGAGTTTCCTACCGGGAAGCAGGTAATATGCAAACACCGGACGGGCGACTCCCGGGAACATCCATGTCAGCCATGGAGGGAAGCCTGGGCTGGAGTGTCAACAGGGATGATGCCCAATTGGGATTGTCCATAGTGGGCATGGATCATGTGTATCAAATACCGGAGAGCATTAATGATCCAAATGAGCACGTGGAAATTCGCTACAACAGGCAGGGACTTCAAATGCAGATGCGAAGCAATTCAGCCGGTTTTTTTGATGCCGTGCAGGTCAGACTTCATGCTTCCAGATATGACCACAAAGAAGTAGAGGTTGACATCCTGGATGATGGGACTATAGACGAAGATATTGAAATAACATATCTCCAGTGGGCGTATTCAGCAACTGCAAGTGCCGACTTCAGCAACTTTGGAGTGATTGATAACGGAACGGTCGGATTCAATATCAACGGTCGGAATTTTGACATAGGGGGACTCGAAGCTTACTCCCCGGGTGATTTAACCGTGAATCCGGCTATTTTTGCCCTGCAGGAGGCAAGACTTTCCACCAATCTGACCATACAGATCGGCACCAGGCTTGATTTCAGGTACGTCTCAACCATACCAAACGAATTGAATGATATAGAAACCGAAAGATCAAATCTGGATCTTTCTGCAGCAATAGGCATGAATTACAACCCGCATTTTCCAGTTGAGGTTGGATTTCAAATGGCCAGATCCCACAGATACCCCACGATTGAGGAGCTTTATTCTGATGGGCCACATCTTGCAGCAGGTGCTTATGAAATCGGGGATCCATCGCTTGATACAGAGCGCACTTATGGTATGGATACGTTTATACGCTGGCACTTGGATAGAGTTTCTCTTGAAGCAGCCGGTTTCTACAGTTATATAGAAAACTATATCGCCTTCCAACCGCAAGGTCTGATTGATCCGTCATCGGCTCTTCCCGTGTTTCGTTACGTCGGTGACAGTGCCCAAATTTACGGGGGCGAAATATCTTCAGTACTGCATTTCTCAGAGCAGTTCTCCGCAGAGTTGGGACTGGATTATGTCAAAGGGACTCGCCTGAACAGCGATCGGGATCCGCTTCCCTTTATGCCGCCTTTCCGAAGCCGTCTGATTGTTACCTATGACTTTGGCCGTAGCTTTTTGAGTGCCAGGCTCAATCATGTTACTTCTCAAAACAGAGTAGCTCCTGAGGAAAACATGACAGAGGGTTATTTTCTGGCAGGAATGACTGCAGGGCACAGATTTGGCAATGATGGAATCCACACTATCATTCTCAGAGTGGACAATCTTTTAAACCAAAGATACCGTGATCATCTTTCCCGGGTAGAAGACCGGAATTTTCCGATGCCGGGCAGAAATGTGACTCTCAACTACCGCTGGTTTTTTTGATTCGTCACAGCATCAGCACACTTGAAAGGTACAAGCACCAAAATTTTCACAACTATATCTCATTTAATTCATTGCAGATTGAAATCCCGCTAGCATTCCGGTACTGCAGGACTTCCCTGGCTATGTCGCTCCGGTGACATTCAGCACATAAATACCATTCTTTCTGTCAGGGAAGACGTCAATATCTGGCGATAGTTATTCACATTTTATCAACATACCTTTGAATATCAACAGTGTGGACGGTTGCCATGATAAATTGTTGTTTTCTGTTGAAAAGATGTGGGAAAGTTGGACTTTTTTGTAGTTCGACTTGCGTTATCTTTGCTATCTCCGAGACTGAAACCGTGCATTATCCACACACAGGAATGTGCCATAAAAAAGGCGCTTCAGGACATTAAAACGGAGTCTTTTCCGTAGCACTTTTCCGTAACATAATTACCTGAAAAACCAGAACATCAGAACCAAACGACATTCGTCCAAGTACTATGAAGATTACACCACACTTCACCAAAGCGAATCCCGACAAGCCGTACGAGGGAATCCAATTTGAATCCAGAAAATCAGAAATACGGAATCCCGACGGGTCGCTGGTATTCCTGCTGGAAAATGTGATGGTGCCGTCAAGCTGGTCTCAGGTAGCTACGGATATCATTGCCCAGAAGTACTTTCGAAAAGCGGGTGTGCCGGCCCGGCTGAAAAAAATCCGTGAAAAGGGTGTACCGGAATGGCTTCAACGATCGGAGGCGGATACGGCGACGCTGCAGAAAATGGATCAGGAAGACCGTTACGGTCCGGAGACAGACAGCCGCCAGGTTTTTGACCGCATGGCCGGGGCATGGACGTATTGGGGCTGGAAGCATAACTATTTCAACTCCGAAAAAGATGCCAAAACGTTTTATGGTGAAATGTGTCGCATGCTTGCGCTTCAGATGGCAGCGCCGAACAGTCCGCAGTGGTTCAACACGGGGCTTCACTGGGCCTATGGCATTAACGGTCCGGCCCAGGGACACTATTATGTCGATCCCGCAAACGGAAAAATCCACAAGTCAAAAGATGCTTACAGCCGTCCACAGCCGCATGCCTGTTTTATTCAGAGTGTGAACGACGACCTTGTCAATGACGGCGGTATCATGAGCCTGTGGACCAGGGAAGCGCGCCTGTTCAAGTATGGTTCGGGAACAGGCACCAATTTCTCTGACATTCGCGGGGACAATGAGGGACTCAGCGGCGGTGGTAAATCATCTGGTCTCATGAGCTTCCTCAAAATCGGCGACCGGGCCGCCGGAGCTATCAAGTCAGGCGGCACCACACGTCGCGCCGCGAAAATGGTTACGCTGGATCTGGACCACCCTGACATCGAAGAGTACATTAACTGGAAAGTGAAGGAAGAGCAGAAAGTAGCCGCCATTGTGACCGGTTCCAGGATCTGTGAAAAGCACCTGCGCTCCATCATCCTGCTTTGCCATGAACCTGTTGAGATTGAGGGACGCCAGTACAACGGAAAAATCAGCCGGGATCCCAAGAAGAACAAAAAACTCCGCACCGCGATCAAGGAGGCACGTCGCGATCAGGTACCGGCAAATTACATCGAGCGGGTGATTCAGCTTGCCGCGCAGGGGTTCAAGGACATCGCTTTCGAAACCTACAATACAGACTGGAACTCCGAGGCCTACAGCACGGTAAGCGGACAGAACTCCAATAACTCCATCCGTATTCCGAATGCTTTCATGCAGTCCCTGGAAAACGACGGGGAGTGGAAACTGTATGGCCGCATTGAATTGCGTGAGGCCGAGCAGGAGGGACGTGAGCCAGAACCGCTCAAGGTCCTCCGGTCCCGCGAACTGTGGGATCAGATTTCCTATGCCGCATGGGCCTGCGCCGATCCCGGCACCCAATATCACGATACCATCAACGAATGGCACACCTGTCCAGAGGATGGGCCCATCAAGGCAAGCAATCCCTGCTCGGAGTACATGTTTCTTGATGACACCGCGTGCAATCTCGCATCGATGAACCTCATGAAATTCTACGATGAGGAACAACAGAAATTTCAGGTGGAAGATTACCGCTACACCACCCGGCTTTGGACCATTGTGCTTGAGATATCTGTGCTCATGGCACAGTTTCCCTCGAAACGGATCGCCGAGCTTTCTTACAAATTCCGCACACTTGGCCTTGGATATGCAAACATCGGCTCACTGCTCATGGTCAACGGCATTCCCTACGACAGCAAGGAAGCAATGGCCATCTGCGGAGCACTCACGTCCATCATGCACATGACTTCCTATGCCACAAGCGCTGAAATGGCTTCGGAGCTGGGTGCATTCCCGGGATATGAAAAGAACCGGGAGCATATGCTTCGCGTCATGCGCAACCACAGGCGCGCCGCATACAACGCTGACGATTCCGAATATGAAGCTCTGACGATCAAGCCGGTTGGGATCGACGGGCGCTACTGCCCCGATTACCTGCTCAAGGCAGCCCGGCTGGATGCCGACCGGGCACTTGAGCTCGGCGAGAAGCATGGTTATCGAAATGCGCAAGTAACAGTGATAGCACCCACCGGAACGATCGGATTGGTCATGGATTGTGACACCACCGGAATAGAGCCCGATTTCGCCCTTGTGAAATTCAAGAAACTTGCCGGCGGCGGTTACTTCAAGATCATCAACCAAAGCGTGCCGCAGGCTCTCAGAAAGCTGGGTTACAGCAAGCAGGAAATCCAGAATATCGTATTGTACGCCAAAGGCAGCGGAACTCTGGATGGATGTCCCTCCATTACGCACAAGAATCTCCATGATACCGGATTCACCGATGAGAAGATACGTGCCGTGGAGCAGGCCCTTCCAGGCAGCTTTGACATCAAATTTGCCTTCAACCACTGGACACTCGGCGAGGAGTTTTGCAAGGAAGTGCTTGGTATTTCCGACGAACAGCTTTCCGATCCCGGCTTTGACATGCTGCGCTTTCTTGGGTTTACCCGCAAACAGATTGAACAGGCCAACGACTATGTTTGCGGAACCATGACGGTGGAAGGGGCGCCGCATCTGAAAGAAGAGCACTTGCCGGTATTTGACTGTGCCAACAAGTGCGGACGAACCGGAACCCGCTACATCACCGCGGAAGGCCACATCAATATGATGGCCGCGGCACAACCCTTTATCTCCGGGGCTATCTCCAAGACCATCAATCTCCCCAATGAGGCCACTGTTGAGGACATACAGAAAGCATATCAGCTTTCATGGGAAAAAATGCTCAAGGCCAATGCCTTGTACCGGGATGGATCCAAGCTGAGCCAGCCGCTTAATTCCATGGCGGATATTATGGATGAGCTTGAAGAAGAGGCCGAGGAAACCGATTCACATCCTGAGATGGCACAGGTCCAGGATGAAGTTGTTAAAACGGCAGAGAGGATCATCCACAAGTATGTTACCGGACGTAAACGGTTGCCGCACCGTAGGGGAGGCTATACCCAGAAGTGCAAAATCGGGGGACAGTCGGTCTATCTGCGGACTGGCGAGTATCAAAATGGCCAGATCGGTGAAATTTTCATCGATATGCACCGAGAAGGCGCGGCTTTCCGCAGCCTGATGAACTGTTTTGCCATTGCAATCTCACTGGGTTTGCAGCACGGGGTGCCGCTTGAGGAGTATGTGGATGCGTTTGTATTCACGAAATTCGAACCCAGCGGGTCAGTGATTGGCAATCCGCATATAAAGATGACCACATCCGTAATTGATTATATCTTCCGTGAACTGGCGGTAACGTATTTGGATCGTGAGGATTTGGCCCATGTGGGTCCGGAAGACATCTACAAGCGGTCGCTGCGCCCGGAGGAATTGGAAAATCCGGAAGGCAAGGTATCGGACTCCAAATCAGCAAGCGATAAAACAAAAGGGCAGGACATGACCACTCTCGCAGCCGGTCAGGCAAATATTTCTGACAGCACCTCCACTGACAAGAGCTCCGGTGTTGCGGATGCATCCCCCAAAACAGAAAAAGTCCCAGCGGAAAGCGGTGAATCATCCAAGAGAACCGTCGGTCAACACCGCTCGGAACAGATGAACAGGGCCAGGGAGATGGGGTTTACAGGTGATATCTGTCCGGATTGCGGGAGCATGACCATGGTTCGCAACGGCACATGCCTTAAATGCACTACCTGCGGATCAACAACAGGATGTTCCTGACAGGCAAGTGCAACCGTTATTCCAGAAAGAAAAAAAGCCGTATCCGCCAAATGGCAGGTACGGCTTTTTAACAGGTTCTGTAAAAAAATCAGTAAGC
>SKUI01000007.1 GCA_007122185.1 Rhodothermia bacterium
CACAAGCCAGTTTTGCCGGAGAGTATGTGCACAAGGACATTTTTCACATGGCTGCCGCTTATGGCTTCCACTTGTGCCAGAATCACCCCTTCTATGACGGAAATAAGAGGACGGCATTGACAGCCATGTATACTTTCCTTTTTGTCAATGGCTACAAGTTGATTGCTGATAATAAAAGCTTATATGCGATCATGATTGATCTGGCAAATGGAAAAATCACAAAGGATGAATTGAGGGAGTATCTTGTATCAATGGTCATTAAAAGAGAGTGACCGCTGTGGAATTCCCGCTCAGGATTCTGCTGTCGGTGTACTAATCTGCCAGGCCATCAGGAATCCCGGGCGGACCGTGCCACCGCATTCCGGATGGTCACCAGCGTCTGTTCGAGCAGTGCCTGGTCGATGATCAGCGGCGGGGCCAACCGGACGAGCGTGTTGGAGTGGAGTGTCCATCCAAGCAGGATTCCATGCTGATCCAGGCAGTGTGTGACCACCTTACGTGTGGTTTCCGCGTCAGTGAGCTGAAGCCCGAGCATGGCACCCCGGCCCCTGACTTCCACAATGCCCGTTCCGTGCAGGATTTGTCTGGCCATCCGTTCGATTTCCGGTGCCCGCTCCATCAACCCGTCCCGAATCAGCACATTTAAAGCCGCCGCCGCCGCCGCGCAGGACACCGGATGTCCGCCGAACGTGGTCACATGGTTCAGCGGCGGATCATACATGAAAGCGCGGAAAATGTCCGAGGATGAGGCCAGTCCGCCAAGCGGCATACCACCGCCCATCGCCTTGGCCATGGTCAGTATATCCGGCACAATCCCGTAATGCTCAAAGGCAAACAAACGCCCGGTGCGGCCGAAACCCGACTGGATCTCGTCAAATATCAGCAGTGTTCCGGTTTCGGTGCAACGCTTTCTCACTGAGGCCAGCCACTGCGGATCCGAAGCGATGATGCCGCCCTCGCCCTGGATCGGCTCCATGATCACCGCCGCCACCTCATCGGTGATAAGTTCCATGACCGCCGGATCATTGAACTCACTGAAGGCCACATCCGGCAAAAGCGGTTCGTAGGGAACGCGGTAGACATCCCTGCCGGTGACGCTGAGCGAACCCTGCGTATCGCCATGGTAACCGTCCCGGAATGCCACAAAACGGTGCCGGCCGGTGTGCTTTTTGGCCAGCTTGAGCGCCGCTTCGTTGGCCTCTGTACCGGAATTGACGAAATAAATGCGGTCCAGCGGATCCGGCAGCAGGGAGGCCAGCCGGGCAGCCAGGGCTGTCTGCGGACGCTGCATGAATTCCCCGTATACCATCACGTGCATGTGCCGGGCGGCTTGTTCCTGAACGGCATGGACCACCTCCGGATGACCGTGTCCAAGTGAACTGACCGCTATCCCGGAGATGAAATCAATAATTTCGCGTCCATCACGCGTGCGCAGGAACACCCCGTCGGCACTTGTGATCTCCAACCCCATCGGTGCATCGCTGGTCTGGGCCACATGCCGGTAAAATGCATCGCGTGAGGAGTCCTGTGAAGAGTCCTGTGACATACGGCTTCAGTCTTTTTTAGTCAGGCATCTTTCTGGTGCCATGTTTCTGATGTGGATTACTGATGCGGAACTGGATGCACAGACTAACCCTAACCGATGGTAGTAGTCGGCAACCGGCTATTTTGCAGACCGCACGAGTTCAAGAATCTCCTTCTGCAGGGTCTGCCCCTTGTCCTTGTTGTACCACTTCTGCAGCTCTTCGGCTATGTCCGCATACGGTACCCCTTTTTCCCTGAGTTCATGGAAAAGCTTCTGAGCCGGCTCCGGACGCGGTCCCCAGGTCCACAATTCTTCCAGCGTATCTTTCTTCAGCGCAATCACTTTGGGAATGGAACGACCGCCGTTGGTCAGATACGCATCCATCACATCCAGGTTCTCATCGCGCAGCAACAGCCGAAAACTGACTTTTGGCACCGATACCGCCATTTTTGCAAGAGGGGGAACATTGTGGGGCACATCCCCGCACCAGGCTTCCACCAATCCCAGCCAAATCTGGTTTTCCCCGATGGCCTTCAGCTCTTCCAGCAGTTCGGGCATAATGATCGTCTTCTTGTCCACACGGTCCATTCGCTGGTTGTTGAGGCGGGTGTACTGCACCAATTCCTTGGACTGGTTTGGGCCGGTGGTCTGGCGCTCGATCAGCAGGCTGTTTACAAGATCGCGGAACCGGGCATAGGACATCGATTTGTCAATATGATCCTGAGTGATGACTTTTGACATGGAAATAGTGTTTTTTCTGTGGATAAAAATGGTGCCTAAAAGTACAGCTAATAATGGTGAATGACCATAGCCGTGAGCAGAAACAGCACAAACATCAGGGACATGGTGTATTTCACGCGCATCACGGTTCTGTACTCCGACGGATCCCCTTTCAGGTACCGCAAATACATTGCCGTGACGCCCCCAGCAACCACAGCCACCGCAGGAAAAACAGCTGCAAGCCAGGGTTGCAGGATATTAAAACCCAAAGTGACAAGGATAATTCCTGCCAGATAGGATAACAGGAAAAAACGGTAAACCGCCCGCCTGCCAAACACCACCGCGAAGGTCCGGTCCCCCCTGCGCTCATCCTCGCGGCGCTGATATATCTGCGATACCGGATACAGACTCAGCATGACAAATGCAACGCCAACCGCCGGCACCAGTATCAGCGGATCCCACCCTGAACCGGCTGCAAGATATCCAAAAACAAGTGAATTGGTACCCGTACTTACACCTATCGCAATCAGACTCAGCAATGGATGCCCTTTCCAGCGGTAAACCGGATGACTGTACTGCCAGAACATCAGCATGCTCAAAGCGTAGAAAAACAGGTAAATCCAGCCCATGGGCAGGGAGAGAACAAGTCCGCCGGATTGCAGTGCCAGGGAAGCGGGACGGGTCCAGGGAGCGAGCGGCGGCGGCTTCCGAAGACCCCCGATCGGACCCTCGTCCTTGTCCCAATACGAATTATAGACCGTTGCCCCTCCAAACAGCAGCAAGTGGATCACCAGGAAGTGGTACAGGAAATCGGCAGGAGCATGAATTCCGGAAAGCAGCCCACCCAGCAGGAACCCTCCTGAGAGGATGAGCACCTGGTAATGCCAGCGAAGATGCAGGCAGAAATGCAGGCACTCCCGGAGCCGGGAACGGATTGCTGACATTGCGAGATCAGTATGATTGTGTGATTATTAAGTGACGGGCCATGCCTGCAACCCGCTACCATTCACCTCTCAGGCAGCGAGATTTTGCCCAGGTGCAGGCGCGTATCCTCCCCGCACACCATCTCATTGGCCAGTGCTGCAAAGAACAGCGCTTCCTTGGCGTCAGCCGTTACCCCGAGGTCATCGATTCGGCTGACCGGAATGGGGTCCAGCGCCTCTTTGAGCCCGGCCATCAGCGTATCGTTGTATGCTCCGCCCCCGCTCACGCATACCTGCGCCTGCTCACCTTCAGGAATCACTTTCTTGATCTGATCCGCCACCGTCTCCACCGTAAGACGGGTCAGCGTGGCCAGCAGGTCCACCGCGCTCATGGTATCCGGCTCAAGCTTTTCCTTTTTCAAGGTCTCCTTTTTTTCCGCTTTTTCTCCACCTTCCTCCCGGCCATCATTTTCCCGGCCATCATCCTCCCCTGGTTTCGTCTGGCTTTCTGTCTTTCGCTTATCCTGAAGCCCATTCGGACGATCGTCTCGTCCGGCATCCGGCAGATCGTCTTCCATGACCACACCGGCCTGTGCCATGCTGGATTCCACCCAGCTCATGTGAAAGACTTCAAATCCTGTTGTCTTGGGGGGGGATTTTTGAAAATAGGGATGTTGCATGAGCAGGGCGAGCAACTCGTTGTGCACTGTGCCGCTTGCTGCCAGAGTTCCGCCCTTGTCGAACTGCATCCCGGTGAAATGCTTGCGTGTAGCGGCATCGATCAGGGTGTTGCCTGGACCGGTATCGAAACTCAACGGTGGAAATTCACCGGATCCGGCCGGCAGCCACGTAAAATTGGAAATCCCGCCGATATTCAGCAATATTCGATGCGTTTCCGCATCACTGAACAACAGATAATCACCGTAAGCGGCCAGCGGCGCCCCCTCATTGCCGCGCGCAGTATCCCGCTGGCGAAAATCACTGATGGTGATGATCCCGGTCTGCTGGGCCAGATGATCCCCGTCACCAATCTGAAGCGTGGCATGAGGCATGCCCTCCATATTGTGCTTGTGTTTGGGTGCGTGGAAAATGGTCTGCCCATGACTTGCCATCAGGTCCACCTCATCCGCCGGCACGTTCCATGTCTTGAGCGACTGACGGACATACGCAGCATGAAGGTGCGCCAGCCACGTGTGCCATACGCACAGCAGCTGCGGATCCAGACAATCTGATGTGGCAAACGAGATCAGCTGCCGGTTCACCTCCTCCGGATAGGTGACCGAGGTGAACTCCTCCAGTTCAAATCGCGTATCCGGACCAGACCCCCGGAACCGGCAAAGAGCAATATCCAGTCCATCCATGGAAGTACCCGACATCAGGCCAATGATCCTGCGTTCCTTTTTTTGGGATATGTTTTCCAGCTTTTTCAGTAGTGGATTCATAATAATTGCAGTTTTTCTTGGAAATATTGCGATTTTATCGGGGTATCCCGTTAGACTTCTCCCGGATACACTATCCTTGTCTGTATCATAAGCTAAAAATCACCCCCTTTTCAAGAAAAACCGTAATGAGTGACCAATTCGAAATCAATCCGGATGCGCCCGAAGCATTTGAAAAGGAAATCGTCCAGCTGGTGGAAGCACTGAAAGCCGAACTCGGCGGCGGCGCCTCGCGTTGGTATTATGATGAGCCATCGGAAACGCTTTACATCGAACTCGAATGCTTGCAACACCTGGCAGAAGAGGAGATCGAGAAGAAAGCCGGACCGATCCTGGAGGAGTCGGACCTCGATTTAGAGGAGATCCTGCTGCTTCCCATGGAAAAGTAACAGACAATAACATCCACCATATCCGCCAAATCATCGGCTGCGATTCGCCAATATCCGTATGCGCGCGCTGTCATTTCTGCTGACCTTTCTTGCAGTAGCTGTCCTTGTTGTTGGATCCATTTTCTGGATCAACCGGGACACCTTCCTTGCCGTATTTCAGAACCGCCCCGCCATCCTCGAGGGAAGCGAATGGGTAGAGAAAACCTATTCCCTGGGCGGACTCATTGAGTTCATGGCCGAGCAACCCCGGCACGCCGCTTTGCTTTCGGTCCCATTCCGTGACGTTTCCGAAACGGATATCACAGATTCGCTCCCGGAAGGGTACAGCCTGGAACACGTTTTTGCACCGGCCGGTGGCCAGGCTCACGAACAGCGGCATGACCAGGCTCACGACCGGGCTCACGAACAGCGGCATGACCAGGCTCACGACCGGACTCTGGACCCGGCTAACGGCCAGGCCATCCGCTACCGCTCCGACCTCATGCATCCCGCCGGCACCCTGTCCAACCTGATGCTGGTCATCACCTATGCTCATCAGGTCTCATCCGGGGCACTGGATTCGGACACGCAAATCAACACCGATAAAGTTTCATCCTTTCACATCTCCGGCCTCGACCGGCGGCACCAGCAAACCTTCCGGCGCTGGAAATCAGAGCTGCCGGCACCGCCGACCGTCGATAACCTGGTCCGCTACCTGCTTCGTCACAACGATCCGGCCGCCGCCGACTTCCTGTTCTTTTTCCTGGGGCCGGATGAAGTATCCACACTGACCCGGCAGCTTGGCGGCGGGCTCATCGAGCCGCCCGTACCTCAATTCGGTCTGCGCATGATAGCTCTTGAAAAGCATGCCGGGCAATCTCTCTCAGAACGTCTCTCCGCTCTCGGCAGCATCGAACGATCCGCTTTTCTGGTGGATGCGGTTGCAGCTGCACGACGGCAATGGGACCAGCCCCGTGATATCCCGGAAGCATCCAACCCCTCTTTTCAGGACCAGCGTACACTTCACGGCCTCTATCCGCGGTTGCAGCCCGACCGTTTTTCAGACATCATCGCTTCCATCTGGCAAAACACGCTCATCAGCCAACCGGTCAGTGAAAAACTGCAGCAGTTGCTGGTACGGGATCCGGAAGACCGCCTGCTCGCGCCCCATGTCCGCTGGTACGCCGCGCAATTCGACGAGCGCATGAGCTATCTGAGCGGCTGGAGTGTCGCCGGCAAAACGAAAACACCCGGATTCCGCGTTCAGATTATACTGGCAGTTGATATTCCTGCCGGTTTATGGTTTCACATGAACAGCAATTTCATGATCCGGGATTTTCACAACAGAATGTTTTATGATCCGGCAATACGCACCAGGTCTTATGACCTGCTAATGTAACATTCCGGATCCCGGATCCGCCGGAATGCAATTGAGCCGACAGCCAGTTAACTGCAAAAACCTCTCACCCAAAGATCTGACATGCGTCCAAACCTCTATCAGAAAATTGACCGGGATATCGCCGCTCAGCTAAAATCGCTGGGAATCGGCGAAAAGCGTACGCAAAGATTTCATTTTCCATGCATTACCATATCCCGTGAATTCGGTTGCGAAGGAACACCGCTGGCCAGAAAGCTGGTCCAGAAGCTCAGTACCGAGGAGTATCCCTGGGTGCTTTTCCACAAGGAGCTGATTACGGAAATGTCGGAACAGGAAGATATCCAGCGGGATCTGGTGGAGTCCCTGTCGGAAGAAAGCCGTGGCCAGCTGCATCAGTACATCGAACACCTGCTGGCACACAAGCCGACCAATGTGGAACTGTTCAAGAAAATCGCAGAGACGCTCCGCATCCTTGGTGAACGGGGGCGATCCGTCATCCTGGGCTCCGGAGCCGCCATCATCAACGCCGACCTTCCGAACATTTTATGCGTAAGATTGCAGGCACCCATGGATTTCCGGGTGCAACGCATCGCCAAGCTGCTTGACATACCACCCTCCGAGGCGCGCGACAAGGTCCGCGCCTACGACAGCAAACGCGAAGAATTTGTCTACGAGTTCACCCACAAGGATGTCAGCAGCCCGCATCACTATCACCTTGTCATTGACAACAGCAAATTCGATGCCGGACAGATCACGGAATTGATCTACCATGCTTTGGTGTTGCGTAAGATGCTCCCGAATCTGACGGGATGACCCGGTTATCCGCAACATCGAAATTACTACAGATGAACAAACTGACTTATCTCTGGTACCTGTTATGGCTGCTTCCGCTGTATCTGCTTGGCATGGCCATACACATGGGCGCCATCTATCACGGTCTCGGCAAAACGTACGAACAGGGCGAGAGTTACCTGGCGGATGTGATCCATTTTGAGATCAAGCAAATAGCCGCCCAGACCAACGGCAGCATCACCGTCCGTTTCACAACCGATGAGGGAAGGGAAATCACCCGCCGGCTCTCACAGCCCATCCAGAATGCGGCACAGCTGCAGGCATCGGAAATCATGCCGCTCCGCTATCTGGACAACAGCTACCAGCCCATTGTGCTGGTTCCCATTTATGAGTTCCATCGTAAGATGGTGACGATGAACATGGCCGTTCTGGCCGTCTCCCTGCTCATCACTTTTTTTATTGCCCTCACGGCTCACCGGTTTGCCAGCAGGAAACTGTCCCGCCGCGGAGAGCCGGAGCAGCAGATTGTCATAGTCGACGACTGAACTGCTGACAACTCTACATATCCAAAAACGTATCGTTTCCGAAAAACAGACCGCATCCATCATGACCGGCCGCATTCAAGATGACCGACCGTATCCGCAAAAATAAAACGCACACACAGGACGGACCGCTATTGGATGAACAGGCGCCCGGGCCCGGCAGACTTTACCTGATTCCGACGCCCCTGGGACCCCATCCCGAAAACCAGGTTCTGCCCGAACATGTCATTCGGACCGTTCACCGGCTCGACACTTTTTTTGCGGAGCGCATCCGCCAGGCCAACTCATTCCTGCGCTGGATCAACCATCCGGTCCCCGATTTCAAATGCCGCTTCTACGAGCTGAACAAACACACCCCGGGTGAGGATCTGCTCGAGATGGTTTCCCTGCTGAAAAACGGATCGGATGGAGGCATCATCACCGAAGCCGGTTGTCCCGGCGTGGCCGATCCGGGCAGCGAACTGGTCCGGCTGGCGCATGAATCAGGTATAGACGTGGTGCCGCTGACAGGCCCCTCATCCATCCTGCTGGCCGTAATGGCGTCCGGCATGAACGGACAGGCCTTTGCTTTCCACGGATACCTGCCACGCCCCGGCAGGGAGCGTACCGAACGGATCCGGTTCCTGGAAAACGAGTCCGCCGCACGAAATGTGACCCAGGTCTTCATGGAGACGCCCTTCCGCAACAACAATCTGCTGGTAGAGCTGATCCGTGAGCTTGCGGACACAACCCGGCTTTGCGTGGCGTCCGATCTGACTCTGCCGGAGGAACAGATCATCAGTTGCAGGGTCACAGATTGGCGAAAGCGGAAGGTCGACCTGGATCAGCGTCCATCCATCTTTCTGCTGCTGGCCGAAGAAGCGCCGGCGGGAATCGGCAGCAAAAAAAAGCCCGCTCACAGACGCAGGCGGGCCGGAAAATAGTATTGATAATAATTGTTCGTACTGCGGTAATAGTAAGTAAAATTACCAGTAGTCAAGCAATTTGCCGGGATCAGGCGGTCTTGCC
>SKUI01000246.1 GCA_007122185.1 Rhodothermia bacterium
ACGATCCTGCAGCTGCTCCAGTTTCAGGTCCTGAGAATCAAGCTGCTGCTGCTGCGTGGTATTGATCAGCTCGCTGAATTCGGTCATATTGGCAGCCAATGATTGCATCCTCCTTGCAAGCTCTTCCTTGATCCGGTCACTGCGTTCGAGCTGCTGTTGCAGTAGCGCCAGTTCCTGGTCGTACGAAGCGGAGGGAGGAGCAGTGCTCCTCTGAATGTGCTGACGCTCCTGCCAGTCCATATGGCGCGCATCAGATCCCCCCAGCTTGATTGTGATGCCGGCGCTGGTATTTACAAAGGAATCGCCGCCGCTGATAAACCCGATGCGCGATGCCCCGGGAAGACGCTCATATCCATCGAGCATATCACTGTCGGAGTGGTTGAGTTCTGTCTGCAGAAAAAGGTCGATACGGCGGTTAAGCCGGAGCGAAGCACCCGCACCAACGTTCAGTATCAGCGCATTACCCGTAAAATTGGTCCCGACATAGCCGGGCAGCTCCCGGTTGCTTATGCGCACGTCGTTGCGCATCAACTGGACGCCGGTTGTGGTGTACAACCCGAGCCAGTTGGTGAGACCGGACGAACTGCTGAACATCTGCAATACGTTAACCCTGGCACCAACTCCGCCCAAAAAGTAATCATTGGAATACCCCGCCTGGTCCATTACCGTTTCCGATGCCCGGAAAGCCCCGACGCCCGCCGAACCGTAAAGCGATACCAGCGGATTCATCGAATACCGAAGCTGGAATACTCCATGTCCGGTTGGACGAGACTCGAAGGTAAAATGCGCTATGGTTACCCCGCCCTTGAAATCAAGGCTCCAGCTGGATGGTTCCTCACTGGCTGCTGCAGGGTGGACCGGCACGAACAGCAGCAGCCCCGCAAACAAAATGGCCAGGCAAGCCATCCGCAGTACGGATGCCGTACCGGAAAACGGTTTTTTTGTTACATTGGCAGGGCTGCACATATAAATTCACGCTTATTTAACGTAGACCCATGATTCCGGGTTCACATCGGCACGGACCCGGCGCATCTCCTCAAGGGCCGCTTCCCGCGAAGTATGGCCGCTGTAGGTCACAAGATAGTAGTTCCGTCGCCGATCCTGCTGAATGGTTGCCTGATCGAAACCGGCATTCCGGACATCGCGCAACTCTCTTTCGGCATTCTCCATATTCCTGAAAACGGCAGCTACGACAAAGAACCTGTTTTCTTCGGTCTCCGGCCGTCGGACGTCCACACGCTCGGTGATGTCATTGATGTCGGATTGCATCATATCCACCCGGTTCTGCAGGCTTATGAGTTGACTGTCGTATAACTTGAACTCCTCTTTATGCGCTGTATTGATCAAATAGCTGAATTCATTGATGGTCTGGTTCAGTGAGCGCATTCGCTGGGTCAGCTGTTCGTGAGAACGCTCCCTCTCGCTCAGCTCGGACTCCAGACGGGCGATATCGGCCTGCATGGAGCGCGCCAGGGGATCGGTCCGGTGATCAAATTGCTGCCAGTCAGCATGGCGTACCTGACTTCTTCCGAATTTGATACTGATGCCGGCACTGGTGTTGACAAACGAGTCACCGCCGCTGAAACGTCCCGAACTGCCACCGTCCGTACGCTGATATCCATCCAGCAGGTCGCTGCTTGAGTGATTGAATTCGGCCTGGACGAACATGTCCACCCGACGGCTGATCCGATAGGTGGCTCCCGTTGCAATACGATATATTACTGCATTGACAGGACCGTTCCGTCCCGAGTAGCCCGGAAAACGAGTATCACAGACACTGACATCGCCCCGCATGAGACCAATACCCGTGGCGCCGTACAGACCCAGGTTTTCTGTTACCGAATTCAAACCCGTGAGCATGCGAAGGATATTCATCCGCGTACCCAGGCCAATGGCGAAATAATCGTTTGAAAAACCGTTTACACCCTGCATGGAATCCAGCGACCGGAACTGGCCAAATGCCATGTCACCGTAAAACGACACCACCGGATTCATCGAATAACGGACCTGAAAACCGGCCTGAGCGGTTGTCTTGGAGTCAAAAGTAAAAAAACCGGACGTAATACCGCCCTTCAAATCCAGGCTCCAGTTGGACGGATAGTCAACGGCCCTGGCTTCCGGAATGAGAAATAAAGAAATTGCGATGACTGTAAAAAGTGTCTTTTTCATAACGTATGAGGTTTTCTGTGCTGGATTACTAATATCAGGAATAGACCATTAAAACATAATCGGGAATTTTGGCAACCTACTCAACCCCCAAATCGTACCTCCCACCAGTGCGGCTCGTCCTTGAGCCATTTGTCAAACCACGACAATATAGCGTCTTTCCACTGAATAAACTTGTTATAATCAAGGATGTGGTGATCCTGGTCTTCGACTGCCACAAAAGCCACATCACGTCCCAGCAGCTTCAGGGCCGTAAACATCTGCAGGCTCTCACCCGGCGGCACGTTTGTATCCGACATGCCGGTAACCAGAAGAAGAGGAGTGTGGATGCGGTCGGCGTGGAACACCGGGCTGCGTCCAACATATATATCGTGCCTGTTCCAGGGGTAGCTGCCGGCCGTGGCCACGCCGCTGTACTGGTAGCCCCAGAAGCCCTCGCCCCAGTAACTGGCCAGGTTGCTGATGCCTGCATGAGAAACAGCCGCAGCGAAAATATCGGTCTGCGTAAGCAGGTACATGGTCATGAACCCGCCATAAGACGCTCCGATAGCGCCGACACGCTCGGGATGCGCATAGGGATGCGCCTCCAGGAAAGCACGGGTACCCTGGATGATCTCGTCGCCCGCAATTTTGCCCCAGTCATTTACGTGGCGGGCCGAAAATTCCTGACCGTATCCGATAGCCCCGCTGGGTTGCACTACATATACCAGATATCCCTTCGATGCATATACCTCCTTTGGATACCGCCCGGCAAAGGCACGGGAAACCGGTGTGGTGCCGCCATAGTAGTACACGATGACGGGATACTGCCGGTTTTCGTCAAAATCAGGCGGATAGTAAACGTGGCCGTCAATCGTCTCGCCCCGCTCGCTTTCAAAGGTCCACTTTCTGACGTCCCCGAACCTGATGTTTCGATAGGCCCCGGCCCCCGGATCATATAGCACGCGTGCCTGTGGATTCCGCCTGGTAAAATCGATCACCCACGCCTTGGGCGTGTCGGAGGCACCGGAACCCCTCATCACCGCGACGGACTTGTTCCGGGCCAGGTTCATCGAATGCACAACATCCGGTCCACCTTCATACTTTCGGAAGGTGCGGTCCCGCGTGTCATACCGGTATACCCGCTCAAAAGCCGCCTCGGTGACCACAAAGTAGATGTACCGCCCGGTTTCATCCCACCGGGCAAGCGAGACGGAGGGAGCAAAGAGCCTGGTAATCACCTCGGTTTGTCCCGTATCCCTGTGATAGAGATACGCCTGGGTGTCATAGTCGTTGGCCAGCACCGTATCCGGAACGTTCACCCCGAGGCCGCCAAAATCATTCGGCCCGCCCAGGACCAGGATCCGCTTGCCATCGGGCGCATAATAGGCGCTTGCTCCGGAGTCCAGTGAGAAGAGGGAGTCGGTCTCCATGGTCTGAAGATCAAGGACAACATACTCGATTTTTCCATATGGACGCTCATCATAAACTTCATGAGATCGCATGAATAATATTTCCTTTCCGGATGGATGGATGCTCCCGGGTATGGTGGACAGCAGCCCGGCCGTAAGACGCCGCGTGGTGCCTTCAGGCACGTCTAGCTGATAAAGGAATGTGCGGCTATGGTAGCCAGGCCGGCGATCCTGGAGCCCATGATAGCGAAGCACCCCATGGGTATCCGGCTCGTGCTCTTCCCGCAGACTGTAGATCACAAAGGAAGCGTCAGGCGACCAGCGGTACCCGGCGAAGTCCTTTACATCTTTCATCAGCCGCGTTTTCTCACCGGTATCAAGATCCACAACCCACAGATCCGTGCCGTTGTTTCCGGAAGTAGTATAGCTGAACCGGCGTCCGTCTGGCACCCACTGCATACCTGTCACGGTCATACCCCCGGCATAACGGCGGAACAGCGAGCCGTCAGATGTTTTCCGGATATCGATGCGGGTTTCCGTGGATCCGTCGGGCGGGAAAGCCTGCCGCACATGTACGGCGGCCAGGTCACCGTCCGGGCTGATGGAAACACCGGCGGGAGCGGGAGCGTTGGAAATATCGCGCTGCAGGACGGTTCGGGACGGGTCCAATGTCAACGCCAGGAATTCGGTGTGGTCCCCGCCCTCAAGTGACGCTTTCAATGTCCAGTCACGGATTTCAGATCCGGCAGGGTGGACCATCTTTATCAGCAGCAGGTGCTTGCCTTGCCTCATCTCAAAAGAATGGCTTGTACTGCCCGCCTCTTCGTCATCACCGTTCTGCGTGGTTTGTTTGACGGCAACCTCTTCACCGTTCAGAAATACCCGCATCATACCGCGGCTGTGAAGGGTGAGCGATCCTTTCACAAACCGCTCTGCGTTCACGTATCCCGCCACCCACAAAACATCATGCAGAATATCGGACCCGGAAGGCAGCGGCAACAGGCCTTCCTCTCCGACAGTGACGCGTCTCCATTCAAGCTGCCGGTCGCGGGACCATGAAACCGGATCACCCTCCGCCGGGACCCACTCCGCGTAACGGGCCAGATCCGTATCCAGAAGCTGTTTCACAGACCAGACATTGCCGTCTATGCCCGCAACGTCATGGTATGCCGGATTGTGTTCCGCAACCGGTCCCAGCATTAACCAGGCACCCGGTTTCAAACCGGCATGCTCTTCCGCATGGAGGATCGCAGGAGAGGAAAAGAACAGAAAAAAGAAAAGGTATAGGAGGAAGTATAGTAAGTAGCTGTATTTCATAAAGATGAATTATGTATATTAAGAAGTATTATACCCGCATTATTTAGTTTATTCTTTGGCATGTCAGCCGGCGGCCTGCTGCTGTATCTCTCTCAGCTTGTTCAGTGCGCGCTTTCGCAGGTCCTGAAAACGCGCAGGTTGAAGCTCGTTATTGGTGTACTGAAGATGCAACCAGATAAGATAGGTGGCCATAACGTCCTCGTAACAGTAATGTTCAATGCGATCAAGGTCACCGTTTCGAAACATGTCCAGCACCTCATTACCCTCACCGGTCATTTTTACAGGAATGCCTATCAGCGCACCAATATGCTTGAGCTTTGGAAAGCTGCTTGCCCCGAAATTACTGAATTCATCCATCAAATCAAGATTGTGTTTGCTGAAACGGTACCGGATGTCATGGGCGCTGAGCCGGGGCGGCAGCTGCAGCCCGTGTTTCATGGCTCGATAGGTGATCAGGGGCAGATCAAAGCCCTTGCCATTGTGATGGATGACCCCGAAATCCTTGTAGCTGCTCAGTGTGTCGATGAGCGACAGCAATCCCTCGCGTTCATCCGCACCACTCCATGCCACTTTTTGACGCGGCTCACCCGATGCCGTGATCCACAGGCCAACCCAGGATACCATCTGGTGATACATCGGCGGCAGAAATCCCGACTTGCCCCGGCCAAACTCCTCCGCAGCGCGCTCCAGCATTTCGTGCTCATCTTCCGGCGGCAGCTCCAGCAGCTCCCTCAGAAAGGGGATATCCGGAATGGATTCAATATCAAAAACAAAAAACATATGTGACAGGTTTTGGTTATGGCACGAGGTGCCGTAAGGTCAGTGCGTTCGCTCGCCGGCGGTGTTTTCACGGAACAGATCACGAATGGTCTGAATATCGGTGTGATGAGCAAGAAGATACATGATTTTCGTAATGCATGCCTCCGTTGTCATGTCACCGGCCGGAATGGCACCCAGTTTTTTTGCCTGGCGCCCGCCTTCGTATTTCTCCAGATCCACCTCGTCAAACACCGCCTGTGAGGTGATGATCACAATGCCGTCACTTTTCATATAGCGGTCAAGGGCGGGCAGGAGGGAATGTCCGCTGCCAACGGGCAAATTGCCGCTTCCGTAGGCCTCGATAACCAGAGCCCGGACGTTTGCGGCATCATGCGGGATAGTCCGCTCAAAATCCATCCCAGGAAACAGTTTTACAAGCTGCACGCGGGAGTCAAACCGGGCATTGTTGTAAAAGTCATCGAGACCGGGCCGATATTGCGAGCGAATATCCAGATTCAATCCAAACTCGGCCAGAACGGGATGATTGGGCGAAGCAAACGCATCAAAATCACCGATGCTTATCTTGGTAGCCCGGTTGCCTCGGTATACCCGGTCGTTAAAACAGATGCACACCTCCGGCAGGTTCAGCGTTGCCAGCTCAACGGAGTTGATCAGGTTGCGCCGCGCATCGGTGCGACGGTTGCTAAGCGGGACCTGGCTTCCGGTGAAGACAACAGGTTTGCCAAGGTTTTGAAAAGCAAAGGAAAGGGCCGATGCGGCATACGCCATGGTATCCGTGCCATGCAACACCAGAAACCCGTCATACTCCCCATAGCTTTCTTCAATGGCACCCGCCAGTTGCACCCACAGTTCCGGAATCATGTTGGAGCTGTCTTCAAGAAACAGGGTCCTGGAGTCCAGATCGGCAATCTCCCGCAGCCCCGGCACCTGCTCATCAAAAAAGTCAAGATTGAAAGAAATCGCAGATCCGGAATCATCTCTATGACTATCAATGAGTTGCATTGTGATTGTACCACCAGTGTGCAGGATCAGAATACGTTTCATTGCAAATGCTTACCGCATGTTATTGCCAAAGGGTTTCCAAAAAGTTACTTTGCCCTACATTACTTTTAAGCGTCACCAATATTTCTTTTCGCTTGTGACCAAATTAATACGAAATAATTTATAATTCTGAAAAAGGTTGTTTTCCAACCTTTAACTCAAATGGAGTACAGCTCATGAATGTGTATCAACCCAAAAAGATCAGAAACATCGCCTTGCTCGGGCATTCCGGCTCGGGCAAGACCACCCTCGCAGAAACCATGCTTTATGAATCCGGGACCATTAAAAGGCGTGGAACTGTTGAGGAGTCCAATACCGTGTCGGATTACCACCCCATAGAGAAGGAAAAGCAGAAGTCCGTATTCAGTTCTTTCATGCACCTGGATTGGCGCGGGACAAAAATTAATGTGATCGATACCCCGGGCACTGCTGATTACGTGGGTGAGGTCGTAAACGCACTTAAAGTAGCCGATGCCGCCATTATCGTGCTGGATGCCGAACACGGGGTGGAAGTAGGCACCGAGGTCCTGTGGAATATCGTGGCCGAAATGAACAAACCTGCTTTTCTGATCGTGAACAAGGTCGACCATCCCAATTCAAACTACCAGATGGTCGTGGATCTGTGCAAGGAGCGTTTTGGGAGGGAAGTGGTCCCGGTTCAATATCCCTTTGAGGAAGGTGAAGGCTTCTCCACAATTGTCGATGTACTGAAAATGCAGATGTATGAGTTCTCCGAGGATGGCGGCAAGCCAGACAAACTGCCTGTCGCCGACTCCCATAAGTCACAGGCCGATCTTCAGCATAACGAACTCATTGAAGCCGTCGCCGAAAACGATGAATCGCTGATGGAACTCTACTTCGAAAAAGGGCATCTGGATGAAGACGAAATGGTGGAAGGTCTCAAAAAAGCCATGCTCCAGCGCCAGATATTCCCGATGTTCTGCCTTTCTGCTGAAAAAAACATGGGCTCCGGACGTGTGATGGGCTTTATCGACAACGTGCTTCCAAATCCGCTGGAAGCCAACCCGGACAAGGATATTGACGGAAATGATCTGACGGCAGACCTTGAGCAGAAGCCGCTTGCCTTCCTCTTCAAGACCATCTCCGAAGAACATGTCGGCGACCTTACCTTTATGAAAGTGTTCGGAGGCACACTCCGGACCGGCGCAGACATGATCAACCATGCGAAGGGCTCAACCAACCGCCTCGGCAACCTGTTCCTCACCCAAGGCGGAAAAAGGGTGGAGATCCCGGAGATTCACGCAGGTGATATCGGTGCTGTGGTAAAACTCAAGGACGGAGCTGTTGGCGATACGCTGCGCGACAAGAGCATAGATATCGGCATCTCCCGCGTCAACTATCCCGAACCAACCGAACGGATGGCCGTCCGTTCCACCGAAAAGGGCGAAGAGGAGAAAATCGGCGCCGCGCTGAACCAGTTGCAGAAAGAGGACCCCTCTCTGCAGGTGGAGAACAGCAAGGAACTCAAGCAGATCATCCTGAGTGGCCAGGGCGAGGAGCACCTGAACGTGATCCGCTATATGCTGGAACACCGCTTCAAACTCAATCCCGAGTTCTACGAGCCCGGCGTGCCCTACCGCGAAACCATTACAAAACCGGTCAAATCGCAATACCGCCACAAGAAACAGTCCGGCGGCGCCGGCCAGTACGGTGAAGTATATTTATACCTGGAACCGTGGGAAGAGGGAATGCCCCCAACACCCGAAGTAACTGTTCGTGACACCCAGGAAATCGAACTGGAATGGGGCGGCAAACTGATCTACCAGAGCTGTATTGTCGGTGGCGTGATTGATGCGCGTTTCCTGCCCGCCATCCTCAAGGGAATTATGGAGAAAATGGAAAACGGACCGCTTTCCGGCTGCCGCGCCCGCGACATCCGCGTCTCGGTCTACGACGGATCCATGCACTCCGTGGACTCCAACGAGGCCGCTTTCAAGACCGCCGCACTGATGG
>SKUI01000145.1 GCA_007122185.1 Rhodothermia bacterium
GGCGGGACTGCCCGCCTGATCCGCGAATCCGGCATACCTGTTACGGATGTCTCGGATATCACCGGTTTTCCGGAATGTCTGGATGGACGTGTCAAAACATTGCATCCCAAAATCCATGGTGCTTTGCTGGCGCGACCGAAAATTGAAGAGCATGCCCTGACGCTGAAAGAGCTTGATATACAACAGATCCAGCTTGTGGTTGTAAATCTGTACCCCTTCCGTGAAGCCGTCCGGGAGCAGCCCGGGGACACGGAACATGCCGTTGAGAACATTGATATCGGCGGTCCGGCCATGGTCCGGGCTTCCGCAAAGAACTTTGAGAATGTCTGCGTAGCCACCCACCCCGACCAGTACCGTAAGCTTCTTGATGAAATAAAAGATAACAAAGGCAGGATAAGTGGAAAAACCCGTGCGGAGTTTGCACTTCGGGCGTTCCAGATGACGGCATCTTATGACCAGGCCATAGCCGGTACTTTGGATCTGCTCTTGCAAAACTCAGGAAACGCCACAGAACCAACAGAAGATGCGGAAAGGAATGGCGAAGCTTCCGCCCCCCCGATCCAACCAGTCCTGAACATGCATGTTTCCTTGTACCGCCAGCTGCGTTATGGAGAAAACCCGCATCAGGCAGCCGCAGTTTACGGAAATCCGGAACAGTACATTGACTGTTTTCACGGCAAGGAGCTGAGCTACAACAACTATCTGGATATTGACGCTGCCCTGCGCCTTGGTTCCGACTTCCCGGAAGCAGACAAGTCATTATGTGCCATTTTCAAACATACACTTCCCTGTGGTGTGGCCCTTGCGGACACTACGGAGAGTGCCTGGAAAAAAGCTTTTTCTACCGACACCACATCCCCTTTCGGTGGCATCGTGCTTTTTAACTGTAGGCTCGACGCCATGACCGCCGCTTTGGTCGATGAGATATTTACAGAAATCATTCTGGCCCCATCCTATACGGATGAAGCTCTTGAACTGCTGAAACGCAAATCAAACAGGAGACTGATACGGATTCTGTCATGGCCGGACGCTACCCTTCCACGGGTGCGTTCCACAGTGGGAGGATATTTATGGCAGCATGCGGACACGGGATTCCAGAATGAAAAGCGGGAGGTGGTCACCAGGGTTCATCCCGATGAAAATCAATTGGCATCGCTTGAATTTGCCTGGATCGTTGCCAAACATGTGACATCAAATGCCATTGTATATGCCCGGGACCTTCACACTATTGGTGTCGGTGCAGGTCAACCCAATCGTGTGGATGCATCAAGGATTGCCTCCGGGAAAGCAAAAGAATTCGGACATGAGCTCAAAGGGTGCGTAGTGGCATCAGATGCCTTCTTTCCTTTTGCCGACGGCCTTGAGGCAGCAGCGCGTGCCGGAGCTGCTGCTGTCATTCAGCCCGGCGGAAGTGTCCGGGACGATGAAGTGATAGCCCGGGCCGATGAGCTGGGAATCGCCATGATCCTCACCGGGACCCGGCACTTCCGGCACTGATGTAAAGCCGTTGCAGTGGTGACATGAACAGCCCTTTGCAGTGATTTGAAATACCTTTTGCAGAGAGACGAAAACCATCGATTTTTTTAATTTCACCCAAAGAAATTCGCAAAAGGCCGTTTAATATCGTAACTTTGAAAGTTATAAGATATCCCACCCCACCAGTACATGTAATTCCCCTAATATATCTATGCAGCAGTCTGAAGCTACTTATACAAAAACATCCGCCAGCCAGAACAATGCCAAAGGTGGACTTTTTGATTGGCTGTACACCGATATCGCAATCGACCTGGGTACCGCCAACACCCTCATCCATGCCCGGAACCAGGGTATCGTGCTCAACGAACCCTCAATAGTTGCACTTAATTTGGAAAATCAGGCTGTCGCAATCGGACACGAAGCACGCCTGATGCACGAAAAAACGCACAAGAAAATCCGTACAGTACGACCGCTTCGTGATGGTGTCATTGCAGATTTTGAAGTTGCCGAACACATGATCCGGGGAATGATCAAAAAGGTGAAGGTTCGCTGGTATTCATCCACCCGGAAAATGGTGGTTTGCGTACCGAGCGGCATCACAGAAGTGGAAAAACGTGCCGTTCGTGACAGTGCCGAACATGCGGGTGCAAAAGAGGTCTATTTGGTGGACGAGCCCATGGCTGCTGCCATCGGCATCGGACTGGATGTTCATGAGCCTGTGGGAAACATGATTGTGGACATTGGTGGAGGCACCACGGAAATCGCTGTGATCGCCCTGTCGGGCATCGTCTATTCGCAATCGGTCCGGCTGGGCGGAGACGAGCTTAACGAAGATATCATCAACTACTTCCGCCGCAATCACAACCTGTTGATCGGAGAGCGCACCGCAGAGCAGGTCAAGTGTCTGATTGGTTCCGCAGCGCCACTGGATGAAGAGCTCGAGCTTACGGTCAAGGGACGAGACCTTGTGAACGGCGTACCCCGCACACGCATCGTTACTTCAAAAGATATCCGCGAGGCCATTTCGGAATCCGTGAATACGATTGTCGAATCTGTTACAAAGTCACTTGAGCAAACACCCCCTGAACTGTCAGCTGATATACTGGATCGCGGGATCTTCCTGACTGGTGGCGGTGCGCTTCTGCTGAATCTTGACAAGCTGATCATGGAAACGACAGATCTGCCGGTTCATATTGCCGAAGACCCGCTGACGGCCGTGGTCCGAGGTACCGGCAAGGTTCTTGAAGATCTGGAATACTACCGTGCCATTCTAACCTGACAGAATGTTACCTGAATGCAGTTTTCACTCCGCAAGACGGATGATGTACGAGATCATGTCCTGACCGTACTATTCCTGCTGATCGCTTTTTTTCTCATGGTTTTCCGCCATGACGGCGGACTGCAGACCGTACGAAAGGCTTCCATTCTCGCCATGAGTTATATTGAGCAGCCACTTTCTCAGGTGAGAGTTTATCGCAACGCATTGCAATCAAGTGAACAGCTGGGAAAGCAGAATATCCTGTTGCAGGATGAACTCAGCCGGCTCCGGTCCGTCAGAGAGGAAAATTTGGTCCTGAGGAACATGATTGGCCTCCGGGACACAACCGACCTGGATCTCATTCCCGTCAGGATTGTTGCAAAAAACCTGACCGGCATCAACAACTCATTCACCATCAACAAGGGCAGCCGGGATGGCATAGAGCCGGGAATGCCTCTGATCACACCCGAAGGCCTTGTGGGGCAGACCATCCTGACCAGAACGGGGCATACCCAGGTTATGCCTTTTTTCAATCCATTATTTCGGGCGAGCGCCCGGATCCAGGGCAACAGGGCTTACGGAATCGTATCATGGAGCACAGATCAATCCAATGAACTTGTGATGCGCTATGTGCCGCAAACGATTGATGTTGCAATCGGATCCGTTGTGGAAACCTCCGGTTTCAGCAATCAGTTTCCTCCCGGAATTCCTATTGGAACCGTTGCGCGGTCCAGACCCGAGGAGGGCCGGGACACTCAGCAGATCTACATTCGCCCGTTCGTCTCCCTGCATCAGACGGCCGAAGCTTTCATTGTCCGTTTTCAACCCGAGCCGGAAGTGGAAGAGCTTCTGCTGCAATACGAGAGCCTTTTCCAATGAAATCAGAACTGCTTAAATTCGGACTGATCGGCTTGGTGGCCGTTCTGCTGCAGATGCTTATTTTCAACCATCTCGGTTATGGTGCCATTCAGGCGGACATCACCCTTGTTGCACTCATCTGGGTAATGGCCACTCAGGACCGTACCAAGGCTATTCTCTTCGCAGCATTCGTAGGCCTGCTCAGTGATTTTTTCCTGGATTACTGGGGACTGCACCTGATGGCAAAACCCTTGACGACCCTGATAGTCTACAGATTCCTACCCCGTGTGGAGGAAACCCGGCTTTTTTTTACACAGGTTTTTCTGATATTACTGGGGATATCCGTAGTCCACAATTTCTTTTTCCTTCTCGCCGCGCTCTTTGCGCAAATTTACCAGGCGGGACCGGTGCTTATTCAGATATTGGCCGGCAGCAGTCTTATGACAGCCATTACCGGCAGCATCATCTACATTTTACGTGACAACTAGGTAACAGCCATGCTTCGCAATAAGCAAGAAAAACGCAATGATGTTTCCATTCGTGTGCTGCAGGCAATCACTGTTACCATTATGCTTATTTTTGCTGGCAGACTGTTCCAATTGCAGATTATCGAATACGATACTTACGGCCCTCTGAGCCTGGCAAACAGCATCCGCCAAGAGAGTGTGAGTCCTGCCCGCGGACTCATTTTCGATCGCAGCGGAAGAATGCTTGTGGACAATCAGCCCATCTATACCATTACCGTCACACCCGTCAATTTTGACTCGGCCACCATTCCACTGCTCGCAAAATTTCTTGACGTTCAAGAAGAAATGATCGAAGAGCGACTGCAGGCTGCCAGAAGATATTCCTGGCACCGGCCCTCAAGGCTTGTCACGGACATCAGTTTTCATCGCTTTTCTCAGATACAGGAAAACATCTGGAAGCTGCCGGGTGTTGGGTACCATGTCGAGTCCAAAAGACACTATCCCACCGATGTCAACAGTTCCCACATCCTGGGTTACCTGAGTGAAGTCACCCAGCAGGAGTACCGGAACTCCAGCAGATACAATTTGGGTGACAAGGCCGGAAGAAGCGGCCTTGAATTCATCTATGAGCAGGATCTTCGCGGGGAAGTGGGGGCTCGCTACGTCCGTATCAATGCTCTCGGCCAGACCCTCGGGCCTTTCGAAGAGACCCATATGGGTCGAACCCCCATCAAGGGAGCGGACCTGTACACCCATATAGACTACGATCTTCAGCATCTGGCTGAAGATCTTATGGTTGGCAAAACAGGCGGCGTTGTCGCCATGGATCCCAATACCGGCGCCATCCTTGCTCTGGCCAGTTCACCAGGCTATGACCTGGACCGCCTCTCCGGAAGGATAGATATGGATTACTGGATGTCGCTTAATGCCGACACCACAAATCCGCTGTTCAATCGTGCCATTTCAACCATGCAGCCGCCCGGTTCAACCGTAAAACCACTCATGGGGCTTATCGGGCTCGATTTCGGCATCATCGATCCGGAAACGGTCGTTACATGCCGGGGTGGATTTATGCTTGGCCGCCTGTACCGGTGTACCCGTGATCACGGCCGCCAAAATCTGGTTGAGGCCATCCAGAATTCCTGCAACACCTATTTCTTCTCTTTGATGAACCAGACCATGAACAGGGTAGGGCTGAATGCCTGGCACCGTCATACGTCCTCTTTCGGGCTTGGGCAGCTTACACATATAGATCTGCCTCACGAGCGAAGGGGAATTTTGCCTGACAGCTCCTACTACAATACCCATTTTGGCAGTTCTCAAAACTGGGGAATCGGGGATCTGATAAGCGTAGGAGTGGGTCAGGGAACCTTCTCGAGTTCTCCGTTGCAGATGGCCCTGCTGACTTCCCAGCTTGCAAACGGGGGGTACCGTGTGCGTCCACATATTGCTGACCGGATTGTCTATCCGGATGGATCCATGATCGTAAATACGCAGGAGAGGGAACGTATCCCCTGGATTAAGGACGAGCACCTGAAGGTTATTCAGGAGGGAATGCGTAAAGCCGTCTCGGAAGGCTCCGGCCGATTTTATGCTGATATTTCCGGAGTTGAAGTAGCCGGAAAAACAGGAACAGCCCAGAATCCGCACGGCATCGATCACGGCTGGTTCATTTCCTATGCACCATACGAACAACCTGAAATTGCCATTGCCGTTCTGGTTGAAAATGCCGGTTTCGGTTCCATTTCAGCCGCCCCGATAGCCGGCCTGATGATGGAACAGTATTTTCACGGACAGATCCGCCGAAACTGGGTCTATCAGTACGTCAAGACGTTTACTCCCCGGGAAAAAGACGATCGCAGTGAATCCAATGACGAGGAAGTACTGTAATGGCCTGGTATCGACAATTTGACTGGTTACTGATCATATGCTGGGTCCTGCTGTTTTCAGCCGGTCTGGTTGCGATTTACAGTGCAACCCTGGGACCGGTTTCGCAGTTTCTTCCCGCTTACATCCAGGGTAACTTCCTTAACCAGATCTCATGGATTGGAATCTCCATCATTGCACTGGCAACCATCCAGTTCACCAATCCACGCACTTTCCAGCAAATTTCGTATGCGTTGTATGTGATTTGTATCATCCTGGCAATTGCAACCGTGATTTGGGGAGTGGAAGCCGGCGGTGCCCGCCGATGGCTGGTAGTTGGTGGATTGCGTTTCCAGATCAGCGAAATGCTGAAACTGGCAACCATTCTTGTCGTGGCCAACTACCTGACGAGCAGACGTGATATTTCGGCTGAACACATTGGATCGGCCCTCGTTGCTGTCGTGCTGATGATTATTCCGGCCATCATCATCATCATGCAAAATGATACCGGAACCGCGCTGGTCCTGCTTGCCCTTATCCCCGTCATGCTTTTCTGGTCCGGGTTGCCTTACGGAATTTCCCTTTTTCTTATCTCACCTGCCATTGTCGCGTATTTTGCTGTTATCAACTGGAAGCTTGGGGTTGCAGCAACTATTATACTGTCAATTGCTGTCTTTTTCATTCAAAAGAGACCCTGGCTGACCAGTTCTGCTTTCATTTTGGGCAATCTGGTGGTCATCGGCGTTCAGGTGGCCCTGTATCAGATCCTCAAACCGCACCAACAGGCACGCATCGAGGCGTTTGTCAATCCGGCCCTTGACCCGCAGGGTGCAGGCTGGAATGTACTACAGGCCAAAACGGCTATCGGGTCAGGGGGGTTTTGGGGCAAGGGCTTTCTTGAGGGCACGCAGACCCAGTTGCGCTTCCTTCCCGAGCAATGGACTGACTTCATATTCCCTGTGATCGCAGAAGAATTCGGCTTTATCGGTGCCGGTTTGCTGTTGTTCGTTTTCACCATCCTGCTGCTGCGTCTGCTCAGCAATGCAGGAGAACACCGGCACCCGTTTGCCCAACTAGTTATCGTTGGTGTCGCGATGACTTTTTTCGCCCACCTTCTCATCAATCTCGGCAGTGCCATGGGTCTCTTTCCCGTCATCGGCCTTCCACTTCCTTTTGTAAGCTACGGTGGATCCGCCTTTCTCTCCTATTCCATTATGCTGGCTATTTGCATCAACTTGCATTTCTACAAGCGGGATTTCAGCATCTACTCCTGAACATCCCGTGCATGATGTAGGACCAGGACACGGAAAAAAGTCCTATTTCGTTGCGGCATCCGGCCATCTGCCTCGTCAATTCTTTACTCCTCCCTGGTCCAATCTGTGCTATTATGTCAGGGTTTTGGGGGCTGTAAATCATCCCTGTGATGGTATAACCGGTCCGTCCCAAGCCGGAATGTAGTGCGATGGTAGGGGGTGATACCGAACTTGTTCAGCGCCTCATAGTGGGTTATTGTCGGATATCCCACGTTTCTGTCCCATCCGAACTCCGGGTATTCCCGATGCAGATCAGCCATGTACTCATCCCGGTACACTTTTGCAAGAATGGATGCAGCGCCAATACTGTAACTGAGCCCGTCTCCTTTAATCACTGTCATGGACGGCATGAGCAAGGATGGGATTCCACGGTTGCCATCGATCAGCAGGTAATCAGGCGGCGGATCCGTCTGGTTGACACACTTTTCCATTGCACGCAGGGATGCCTTCAGGATATTCAGTATGTCAATCTCCTCCCGGTCACACAAGGCGATGGTCCAGCAGATACTTCTGGACTTGATCAATCCGGCAATCTCCCTTCGCTTGACGGCCTTGAGTGTTTTGCTGTCGGCGATTCCGGGGATTTCTGTGTCAGGATCCAGTATAACTCCTGCAGCCACTACCGGCCCCGCCAGACAGCCTCTTCCCACCTCATCAAGTCCCATTACCCTTTGGAAACCCTCTTTCCAGAGTTTTTTTTCCAGAAACAGGGGATCCGAATGATTTCCGGAGGTTGTATGCATCCGGCTTGAAATTGGGGTGTACCTGTTACATCAGATCCAGCCGCTGCATCACTTCGTCGGTGATGTCATAGTCACGCTGGGCCCTTTCAGAAGCGTAAAGGATGATAAAGTCGCCATTGTTTGTCATGGTATTGAGAACAAACGTCAGATTTCGCTCTTTGGCAACGGTTTCAATGGCTCCCTGGATTTTGTCAAGCAGAGGTTCGATCAGTTCAAACTGACGTTCCTGGATTTCCTGCTGGAAATTCTGCTGAAATTCCTGGAGTTCTAGGTTGAGGGAGGCAAGCCGTTCTTCTTCACGGCGTCTTGCCTCATCGGAAATGACAGCCATTTTCTGTTGATATTCTTCCACTTCCCTGCGGAAGGTAGCTTCTTTATCTGCAAACTCCTGCCGTTTGCGATCGATGAAGTTCTGAAGGCGGCGTTCGATGGCTGCCATCTCAGGCATGCTTCTCATGATAGTTTGGGGATCGACATAGCCGATCGTCAGTTCGTCCTGCGCCTGGGCCTGAGTTTTTTCAACAGGAAGGGCAAGTCCGATAAAAAGGAAACATCCGAGAATAATCCAAGCTTTTTTCATTGTAAGGTATGTCTGCTTAATGGTTATTGTAACATTCTTGCGATGA
>SKUI01000011.1 GCA_007122185.1 Rhodothermia bacterium
TATCAACCGGCAGGAGGAAAGCGGATATACCTTGCTCCTTACCAGTGATCATGGCAATCTGGAGGATCTCTCCGTCAAGACGCATACACGCAACCGGGTGCCCTTGTATGTACTCGGAAAAAGAGCACATTTGTTTCACGAAGCGAAATCCATTCAGGATATCACCCCGCTGTGCGTGGAATGGCACACATCATTTTTTGGGCAGAGCTGACAGGATACGCTGGAATATTTCATCAATAGTTCCGGTACCGTCCACAGACCGAAACATGCCCGCCTGCTGATAATACTCCATTACAGGCGCCGTCTCTTTCTTGTAGACTTCCAGGCGTGTCTTGATTTTCTCTTCCGTATCATCCGATCGGCCCTCGCCACGGGTCAGCAGCCTCTGGATCAGCACTTCGTCTGGCGCATGCAGTGAAATAAATGCATCAATCGACTCATTGCGCCGTTCCAGCATATTGTCGAAAGCAACGGCCTGTTCCACGGTACGCGGAAAACCATCAATGATATATCCCTTGCCGTAGTCTTCACTGGCAATGGTCTCTTCCACCATGTCAACAACCGTCTGGTCGGGAACAAGCTGACCCTCGTCGATGATGGATTGTACAAGTTTTCCGAGTTCTGTACCCTGATTGATAGCTTCACGAAACATTTTTCCCGTTGAGAGATGAATAATACCAAAATGTTCTGCTACCATTTTCGCCTGGGTGCCCTTTCCGGCTCCCGGCGGACCAAATATGATAAGTCGCATCGTTTGAAGTAATAATGATTAATAGAGAGGTTTTAGGTCGTTCAATAATCTCCTTTGAATATATCATTCCGTAACTAATTGGCAAAACCGACTTGACCGGCTGTAATCGGGAAAATTAGATTTTTTTCGATGCCATTGCCGGAGAAGGTGTCGGTCGGTGACAATACATCAGTTTCAAGACACCAGTGAAGCGACATCAAAGGAGAGGACATCGTTGACAGGACACCAGCGACAGTATATCAGTGACAGAACATGCGCATCAGTCCGGTTTATCATAGAAAATAACGCGACGCATAATTTTTTGTAACGCAGAGCGTTATTTTTCGTATGATACCTTGTAGCCACTACGGAAAACACCATAAAATAACCGGGTAAAACAATGGATGAAAGATGGATAAAGCGGTATGCAAACCGCAAAATGTACGATGTGGAGAACAGCAGGTATGTTTCTCTGTCAGATCTGGCCGGGATCATCCAGTCGGGCGAAAGCATAAAAGTGACGGACAAAAGCGGGAATGAAGATTACACGGCGCAGGTGCTTCGCCAGATCATCATGGAACAGAGCAAGCAGTCGGATGTCTCATCCGTATCGGCGCTCCACGAGTGGGTCCGGATGGGCGGTTCGTATCTGGATCACCAGTGGGATGAGTTGCGCAGTGGAATGGAAGGATGGCTCAAGGAGCGCAAGGCTCGCATCCTGAAGGGTCTCAGCCGCGAGGATTTTGAGGCACTGAAGAAAAAAGTCGACGAACTTGAAAAGAAAGTGGACGAACTGGATTCATAACCGAAAAAAAAGCACAAATGAGGTAGCAAAATGAGTAACGAAAAGAAAAAATCGACGGAAAAAGAAAAAAAAGAAAAACACGAATGGAATGAGCGTGCAAAAGAGATCTGGTTGGCCGGACTCGGAGCGCTTTCTGCTGTGGAGGAAGAGGGAAGCAAGCTGTTCAGGAGCCTTGTGGAACGTGGTTCTAGCTACGAAAAGAAGCGAAAAGAGCAGATGGACGAGCTCTGGAAAGAGGTTTCCGAGCGGTATGAAAAGGCGGAAGGCCAGGTCGGCGAGTCTTTTGACAAAGCCGAGGAGCGTGTTGAACGCAACCTGAAGTCCATAATCACCGGAATGGGTATTCCAACGAGAAAAGAGATCCGGGAACTCTCCAACAAGGTGGATGCCCTCAACAAGAAAATAGACCAGATGAAAGAGAAGCAGCCATCCGGGTCCGGATCTGCAAAAGGCGGGAAAAAGAAGGGCAAATCCGGATAGGTCGGGCAGTCGTCATCATGCCGGTTCTGCAAGGCGGCGGCACGTTCAGTCACTAAGACCGTTCATTCCTGTAGCCATTATTCGTATCCCGGGCGATGGACCACACATAACTTCCCTCCTTTTGTGCCTTTTCTTCTCTGCCGAGGCCGCGATTTCCATAGGGTGGTTTTCTCAGGTTGCGGAAAAGCGACAGGAATATCCACCCGAAAGGGAGAAAGTAACCGATAAGGTCCCAGTCGCGAAGCCAGCGATTGGGGATTTTCCGGTTGTTTTTCCGATCATGGAAATCCCGGTAGTGCCGTGTGAAAAGAATCGGCCAGCCAAAAGGGCTGGTCAGCCACCGGCGCCCCTTTATGCGGCGGAATGACCGGATCAGGGAAGCAAAGTCATAAGGTTTTTTTCCGTGATGCGATGCCAGGGCATCAAGTTCCTGCTGCATTTCCTGACGGATGTCCTCGGCAATGCTTTCCGCCTCGGCCCTTTCCGGATCCCCGGGTGTGGCCGCGCCGTATTTTTTAGCCCTTTCCCGCACATCAATCGGATTTCCAACAAAAAACTTCATATTGCAGGGAAATGCAAAATAGAAGAAGAAAGGAAAGATGGCGGCGAGAACGATCAGTGGAAGCGGAATGAAGGGAATGCCGAGAAAACGGTTGCTGATGTTATCAATCCAGCGGAATGTAAGATTGGCCGGATTGATCCACTCGGCATTGATGCCGAAAACGGGAAGCAATGGAACATCATGACGGGCGGCCAGCTTCACGAAGCTTGGCTGAAAAGGCTGCAGGCGGTACCTGCGGTTGAAACCCTTTCCGATGCCGGGTATGCCTTCGGGATAGTAGATCACCCGTCCGCCACGGGCCAGGATCCGGTCAAAATTGAGGTAGGTCTGGTCCACAGCCCCGAATTTACGCCACCAGTTGTCCAGGCCGAACGGACGCATCCACCAGTTTATCGCCAGCTTTGGAGAATAAAGTGGTTTGATTTTCGCATTTTCTCCGAACCCGCCTTCCCGCCAGAGCAATTGATCCAGCACGAACGAGTCATGTGGAAACGCATTTCCGCTGTGGTTGGATGCGAGAATCACCGGTCCGGATTCAGGTATGTTTTCAAAGCCGGAAAGGGTGGCGCGGAAGTAGTGATCCATGATTCCGGAGGAAACTTCGCGGTAAAAGCTCTCGAGATACTCGAAATCCATCGGATCCTCACCCGGGGCGATGTTTGAATATCGTTGCCGGCTCATGATTTCGGCTGTTTGTTGAACAGAAAGAAGAGGAAACCGATGAGGAACAGCACGCTCCATAGCGGCCAGGGTCCACCCTGCACGACCGCCAGCGTACCGGCAAGCACAAAAGCGCCGCTCATGATGCTGCCGCTGAGGTTCTGGATGGAGTCCGGTTTCGGCGTACGGTCGGTGAGGGTATCCTCAAGGTGGTTCAGGCTGTCGGCGGTTATCCTGGGAAGGCGCATGAGCACGTCGATCAGTTCCGGTGTTCCGCGCCAAAGCTCCTGCGCAATGGAAGCGGGATGAAACTGATCCTGGAAGATCTTGAGTGCATGTTTCCGGGATAGGGCGGGGATGTCGATCTTTGGGTTGAGCATTTTGCCGACCCCTTCGTAGGTAATCAGCGCCTTGGTCATGAGGGTCATTTCGACGGGAAAGAAAACGCGATGCCGCCCGCCTATGGCCAGGGAGTTGATGATGAGCTGCCCCAGGCTGAAATCGCCGTAGGAGGCGTGCTGGTAAAATCGGCGGAGCAGGTCGGTGACGGAGCGCCGGAAACCGTTGGGGTCTCCATTTTTTCCGACGCGCGCCATGGCAGCCAGATTGCGGGTGGCGCCCTCGATATCGCCGGAGACCAGCGCATGGAAATAGTAGAGCATACGCCGCCTGGTACGCTCCTCAAAACGTCCCACCATGCCGAGATCGATGAAGCCGATCTTGTCATCAGACATGATCATCAGGTTTCCGGGATGCAGGTCGGCATGAAAAAATCCGTCTTTGTAGAGCATGCGTATAATGGCCTCGGCACCGCGGTCCAGTATCTTCTGTTTGCGGTCGGGTGATGCCTCTGAGAGCTCAATCGAGTCCGGTGTAATGCCCTCCAGAAATTCCATGCAGAGGACATCCCGCGTGCTGTATTCGCGATAGATCTCGGGAAAACGGATGTAGTCTACATCGCTGAAATTGGCCTTGAAGATCTCGGCATTGTCCGCTTCGTTTTCCATCTCTACTTCCTTGATGGTGTAGGAGCCGAATTCGCGGATAAGCCGGCGCGGCTGATACTGGGGAATGACCCAGTTCAGGAAATGTCCGAGCCATCGAAGCAGAATGATATCCGTTTCGACCGTATCGCGAATGCCAGGCTTGATGACCTTGAGGACCACGATCTTGCCATCGAGTGTCACCGCGCGGTGTGTCTGGGCTATGGATGCCGAGCCAAGCGGTTCCTCATCCACCGTGATAAAAAAATCCTCCAGCTTGCCGCGCAGGTTGCTCTCAATGATGGAGCGGATGCTTTCAAAAGGCACTTGCGGCAGATTGTAGAGCAGGTTCTTCAGTTCGGCGGTGATGATTTTCGGGAGGATGTCCTGCCGGAGCGACAGGATTTGTCCCAGCTTGATGTAGGTTGGTCCTAGCAGCTCCAGCCGGCGCCGAAGTTGCACAGGAAATGGCAGGTTGCGCAACTCCCGCTTGACAAAAGGTCTCACCAGAAACGCGGTGAAGCGCGACGGAAAGGATCGCAGCCGCTTTTTGCGTTCTTTGGATAGAGAAGCGACATAGGCGATGATACCGCCCATGAACAGGCCGGCCACGTGGCGGTGAATCTGGAATAAACGCCGCACGAGGCTCTTGTACGGGGCGAGCGGATCAAAATTGCTTCTTCTGCCGGAGGCGTGACGATCCTCTTCAGAAGATTCTTTTGGAATCCCGTTGTTGGAATCGGCTTCTTTTTTATGATTGCTCATCCGGCATGGTTACGTAAAACAGAAAAAAACAAGATATTTGCGCACTGGCTTATTTGCAATCAGGGTGTTGCCAATGCAACCCGCTTGCCAGGATAGCATTGGGCCTGGCAGCCTGCAATGCAGTGAAGCCAAGTTACGGGATTCATTCCGGATTCGGGAATGATAAATTGGAGATGAAATGTCCAAGACGGCAATCCGACACACAAGAGTATGATCACAACCGTCATGGACACTCTATGTGACCTGTTGAATCAAAAAATATTAATACTTGAACCGAAGGTCACGAAGTGCTATAAAAATCATAAACAGGATGATATGCCGACGAAAATTTTTCATCGGAAGCGTATTGCAATGCGGGACGCAAACGTTATGTTTACATTTCGGCCCCTCTGAACGGGCAGGTCCTTGTGTGAAAAATGAGCAGGCCTGGTTATGAAAGACGGGTGCCCGGTGGCAATGGACGTGCATTGCCTGTTTTGTTAACCTCTTCAAGATGACTGCGCCATGACAAAGTTCAACAATTTTATTCGGACATCGATGTTTGGCGGACTGGTGGTGTTGATGCCGATCATCGTATTTTTTCTGGTAGCGAGGTGGGTGTATGGGGCGATGACGGATGTGATCTATCCTCTCACCTCGTTTCTCGTGGAAAAAACGGCTCTGATTCAGCTGCTCGCCGACATTCTGGTGATTGCATTCATACTAATCATTTGTTTCGCGGTGGGTGTGTTCGTAAAAACACAGATGGGAAACCTGATTTTTCGGGGCGTTGAAAATGCCACTCTCAGGCACGCGCCGGGCTACAGCATGATCAAGGAGACGGTGATGATGTTCTTCGGACGCAGCAAATCCCCTTTTTCCGCGGTTGCACTGGTCCGACCGTTCTCAAGTGAAACCATGATGACGGCGTTCATTACCGATGAACATCCGGACGGCAGTTTTACCGTGTTCATACCCACCGCACCCAATCCCACATCCGGCAATATCTATCATCTTCCAAATGAGCGGGTGCATATTGTGAATGTTCCGGTGGATGAGGCGCTGCGGACCATTCTGAGTTGCGGAATCGGCTCCACAAACATGGTTGTCAGGGTCGCGGAGCTCAGGAAAAAAAAGCCGGACCCAATCGGTTGACTTCCACCGCTGTTATCAAGAGATTAGACCTGAAGCACGTTATGGATAAAACGACTCAGGGAAACGCAGAATGGCACCGGAACCACAGGCATCATATGATGCGACTTTCAGGGATGAAGGAGAGTATGCCCTTTGGCTGAAGCCGGAAAGCGAGGTGTATGATATTTTGAAAAGAATCATTGACCGGCTGGCCGAGGAATATGATGCGCCGGTTTTTGAACCGCATATCACCGTCGCCAGCGGCATAAAAATGTCCGTTGATGAAATGGTCGGACGGCTTGAAAGTGTCTCACATACCGTCGAGCCCATGACCCTCTATCTTGAGGACACGGACCTCCGGGACTCCTACTACCGCTCGCTTTTTGTCCGTATTGCCCCGAATGAAGCGCTTCTGGCACTCCGGGAGCGGAGCCTTCGGGAATTCCGGCTGGAGCATGAACCCTATATACCCCACATAAGCCTGATGTACCGGGAGATGGATTCCGGGAAAAAGCAGCAGATCATCGAGCGCGTGGGAAAGCGCTTTGACCTGGTGTTCATACCGGACAAAATCCACCTGGTCCGCGTCTCGGGTCCGCCCGAAACATGGAAGGAGCTGCTTCATGTCCCCCTGTTAACCCCATGACCCGCAACGCCCGTTAGCGAGATTTTTCACGCGCCTTCATAATTTCCTGACAATTACTGATTATCCTGTCCAAAAACGCTATTACTGTTATAGAAAACCGCTTTTATAATCATTCCTCCAAGGCCACCATTAACCCATCTAATACTATTACATTATGGCTGCGTATCAATTTTTCAAACAGGTAAATAAATGCTTCGATCGGGCGGCATCGCACCTCACCATTGAAAAGGGGCTGCTTGGCCAGATCAAGGCGTGCAACAGCACCTATCATATTACATTTCCGCTTCGCAGGGATGACGGAAGCGTGGAGGTCATCCACGGCTGGCGGTCGGCGCACAGCGCCCATAAAATGCCCACCAAGGGCGGTATCCGCTATGCACTGGAAGTGAATGAAGACGAAGTAACGGCCCTTGCCGCGCTGATGACATACAAGTGCGCCGTGGTCTCAGTGCCATTTGGCGGTGCCAAGGGCGGGATACGCATCAATCCGTCCAAGTATTCGGCATCGGAAATCGAGAGGGTTACCCGTCGGTTCACTTTTGAGCTGATCAAAAAGAATTTTCTGGGTCCGGGCGTGGATGTGCCGGCACCGGACTATGGTTCAAGCTCTCGGGAAATGGCATGGATACTGGATACCTACCAGAGCATGGTCGATTCGCTTGACAGTGAAGGCTGCGTTACCGGCAAGCCGATTGAGCAGGGCGGAATCAGCGGACGCACCGAGGCTACCGGTCGCGGTATCTTTTTCGGCCTGAAAGAGGCGTGCGCCGACAAAAAGGACATGGAAGCGCTTGGCCTCACCACCGGGTTGGAAGGCAAGCGGGTCATCGTCCAGGGCCTTGGCAATGTCGGCTACTATGCGGCATATTATCTGCGCGAAGCAGGTGCGATTATAACCGGCGTGGCCGAAGTGCACGGGGGTATTTATGACGACAAGGGCATTGATGTCGACAAGCTGCGGGAGCATATCCGCGGAACCGGCTCCGTTCGCGAATACCCGGATGGACGGTTTATCGAAGAAACGGCAAGTATGCTTGAGATGGAGTGTGACATACTGGTCCCGGCTGCCCTGGAAAACCAGATCACGATCGATAACGCCGGAAGGATTAACGCAAAAATCATAGGCGAGGGTGCCAACGGTCCCACATCCAGTGAAGCGGACACCATTCTTCGCGAAAAGGGGATACTGGTGGTCCCGGATATTTATCTGAATGCCGGTGGTGTGACGGTCTCCTATTTTGAATGGATTAAAAACCTCTCTCACATCCGGTTTGGCCGGATGGACCGTCGCTATGAGGAAAATGCGATGACGCGTCTTCTGGAAGCCATTGAGGGCCTGACCGGGGAGCATTTCAGCGAGCACGACGTCA
>SKUI01000020.1 GCA_007122185.1 Rhodothermia bacterium
AAGACCCGCCCGGTATAAGGGCCTTGAGTTTCTTTCCACCGCGGACGCCGCCGGCTACTTCGTTGATAAGCGTCATGATGTCCATGCCGGCCGGGTACTCGTAGACGCCCGGACGGTTGACATGTCCGGATATGCCGTAAAGCACCGGTCCCGGGTGTGTTTTTGGTCCGATGCCCAGGTACCAGTCTGCACCATGCTGCATCACGAGGGGCACATTGGCGAGGGTTTCGATATTATTGATGGTGGTGGGACGTCCCCAAAGTCCGCGCTGGGCCGGAAACGGCGGCTTCACCCTGGGATAGCCTCTCTTGCCTTCGAGCGATTCCATCAGGGAAGATTCCTCGCCGCAGATATATGCTCCGGCGCCCATATGGGTGTGCATTTCCACACTGAAGTCCGATCCCAGGATTTTTTTCCCCAGGTATCCTTTCTCGTAGGCCTGGTCCATGGCTTTCTGAAGTTTCTGGACGAAGGGACGGTATTCCCCGCGAATATAGACGTAGATCACGTCAATCTGCATGGCGTAGGCGGCAATGATCGCCCCTTCAATGAACAGATGCGGATTGAATTCAAAAAGTTTACGGTCTTTGAACGTTCCGGGCTCGGATTCGTCTCCGTTGCATGCCAGATAGCGCGGTTTTCCGTCGGGTTCCGGCATGAACGACCATTTCAGGCCGGCATTGAAACCGGCGCCGCCGCGACCCCGTATGTTTGCGGTCTTTACTTCAGTGACGACATTGGCCGGATGCCATGTTTTGCGGTCTTTCAGGATCTTCTTGAGTGCCTGATAGCCGTTGTTTTTTTCGTAGACGGATATTTCGTGGAGATCCCGTATTGCGGGCACCAGCAGGGGTTTATATGATTTCCAGTCGTTGCTCATTACAGATGTCAGGATCCTTTTTCGTGTTGTGGCATGGGGTTGGACTCGAAATCCGGCTGTTTGCCGGCCCGCAGGTCATCTATCAGCTTGTCCACCTTTTCACGCGTCAGGTGGTTGACAAATTTGTCATTGGTTACCTGAAGCATGGGGGCGTAACCGCAGGCTCCGAGGCATTCCACAGACTGTACGGAAAATTCACCGTCAGGTGTTGTTTCTCCGGCCCTGATCCCAAGTTTCTCTTCAATATAATGGAGCATATCGTATCCACCGGATACCTGGCAACTCAGGCAGGTGCATACATCCAACACATTTTTACCCATGGGTTTTTCGTAATACTGGGTGTAGAAAGAGACTACTCCGCGAATATGAGCCTCAGGAACGCCAAGTGTTTTGGATACCAGCTGCTGCACTGCCGGATCAGTGTGCCCGAACTTGTCCTGTGCATACCAGAGTACAGGCAGCACGGCCGATTGTTTGTCCGGATATTTTGCCGTCAGTTTTTCGATCTCTTTGAGATCTTTGGCATTGAATGTATACGTTTCAGCCATAATTACTTGTCTGAGTCTCCCATTACCGGATCCAGTCCGCCGATCACGACTACCGTATCGGCGACCATTTCACCGTCAAGAATGGTTTCCAGTCCCTGCAGATTGCTGAAGGACGGGGAATTGATTTTAAGGCGCCAGGGATGTCCTGTTCCGTCACTTTGAATATAGAATCCGAGCTCTCCCTTGGGAGCTTCGATGGCATGATAGCATTCAGCGCCGGCAGGCGGGCAGATCCCGGTGTCGGTCATCATGAAATCGTGGATGAGTCCTTCCATAGAGTAGTAGACTTCATCCTTGGACGGATAGCTCTTCTTGGCATCATCCACACGGATCGGTCCTTTTTTCGGCATTCTTTCGAAGCATTGCTCGATGATACGTATGGATTCCGCCATTTCCTCCATCCGGCAATAGTATCTTGCCAGGTTATCTCCTTCTGTCCGGGTCGGAACCATGAAATCCATCTGGTCATAGTGCATGTACGGCTCGAAGGTACGGATATCGTAGGCGATGCCGGTCGCACGCAGTGAAGGTCCGGCCAAACCTATGGCAATGCCTTCTTCGTGTCCGATGGCGCCCACACCATTATTTCTGTCGACAAAGATCCTGTTGCGATCGAGGATTTTGTGCCAGCCTTTGAGTTCATCCGGAAATTCCCGCACAAACTTGTGGATTTTCTCCTCGGCAACCGGAGTAAAGTCGTTGTTCACGCCACCGATCCGTGAATGTGAGACCGTGAAGCGGTGTCCGGCCACCTCGTCGAAGATATCGTAGAGCTTTTCCCTTTCCCGGAAAGTCCAGAGAAAAAACGAGAGCGCACCGGCATCCATAATCATGGTGCCCAACCATAAAAGATGTGAGGAGATACGGGCCAACTCACAGCATATCATGCGGATATAAGTTGCCCGATCAGGAACTTTCATGTTTGCGATCTTTTCAACTGCAAGACAGAGTGCGACGTTGTTACTGTAGGGGGAAAGATAGTCCATGCGATCGGTGTAAGGCATGAACTCCTGATAGGTTTTATTCTCTGCCATTTTTTCGATACCGCGATGCAGGTAGCCGGTATCGAGTCGGCATTTGGTGATCACTTCGCCGTCCAGTTCCATGAGTACACGGAGCACACCGTGGGTTGCAGGGTGCTGCGGACCCATGTTGAGGGTCATGCGGGTAGCCAGGGGATCGCTGTGGTCGACTTCCACCGTTGCATGCTTATCCTCAAGGCTTTTGTACAGTGCCTCCTGGTGTTCTCTGAAGTAGGTGGGTTTCTTTCGCGAAATATTGGAATCAGGTTGGAACATATGGTGTGGCGTCAGTCGTGATCTGGGGTCGTATTGGGCATTTCGAGGGAGCCGGGTACTCCCAGCAGCGGAAATTCCTTTCGTAATGGATAGTATTTGAAATCCTCGGGCAGAAAGATTCTGCGCAGGTCGGGATGTCCTTCAAACCGGATGCCGAACATATCGAACACCTCCCGTTCGTTCCAATTGGCACTTTTCCAGATATCGGTTACTGTTGGCAGAATCGGGTTTTCCTCCTCAACACGCACTTTGAGAAACAACCGCTGTCGATTTCTGAGTGATATCAGATGGTAAATCACCTCAAACCGATCTTCCGAAGTAAACCGGTCCGCACCGATGATTTCATTCAGATAGATGAAATGCAGGGTGTTTTTCAGGAAACGGCACGCGTCATGCAGGCGGTCCCGTTTGATCCGGAGAAGGGGGTGGGTGTATTCGAGATTCAATTCCAGCAGATCTTCATCCATGAATTCACGGATATCCTGAAGAAGGTTGTCTCTGATTTCGATATTCATGTTTGGCGCCTAACTGTCAAGCTTTAAGGATTGCTGCTCCTTGATCTTGTCCTGGATCTTCAGGATTGCATTGAGAATGGATTCGGGACGCGGCGGGCATCCGGAGATGTAAAAGTCGACGGGTAGGAAGTTGTCCACTCCCTGCACCACGCCATAGCAGCGGTGCATTCCACCGGTTGATGCACAAGCACCCATGGCGATGCACCATTTCGGATCGGGCATCTGGTCCCAAACGCGGCGAATGGCATGCGACATTTTGTAGGTACACCAGCCGGCTACGATCATGACATCGCTCTGTCGGGGAGAGAAGCGGAATACTTCGGAACCGAAACGCGCTGCATCATACTTTGGTCCCGCAAATGCCATCATCTCAATGGCACAGCATGCCAGACCCATGGGCATGGGCCAAACGGAATTTGCCCGGCCCCATTTGGTCAGAGCATCGACGGTAGTGGTGAAGTAACCTTCACCCATCACACGATCTAGACTCATAATTCAGTTTCAGGAGATTTGATAATTTTTTCATCTGTTTAAATCATTTCGATTCATATGGTCAGAATGATCTAAGATGACAGGATGTAATCATGCTCATTTGTGTCAGCCGGAGGCTGTCAGGTTCGTTTCTTGGCTTTTCCGGTCCTGCAGCGGTTCGGCAGACCAGTCAAAACTGCCCTTTTTCAATGTGTATACGAGACCAAGGAAAAGTATGAAAATAAATAACATCATTGCCCAGAACGTTCCCTCTCCGAATTCCTGATAGCGGACAGCCCATGGATAGATGAAGATCACTTCCAGGTCGAAAACAATGAACTCCATGGCGATGATGTAAAAACTGACGGAATAGCGGTCACGCGCCTGACCGATTGGATCCATCCCGCTTTCATACGCGCCAAGCTTGTTCGAGGCGGGTCTTCGCGGACCCAGCAGGTGGGATAAGACAATGAACGCCATGGCTGTAACGACCGCCAGGGCGATCAGCAGGAGAACAGGTATATATTGTTCGAGCATTATTCCTTTACAAGGATAAGTATATGGCTGAATTTCGGCACTAAAATTACTTCCGATATGGGCTAATGTCAATCAAAACAGACAATCTGCCGGGGCATTTTGAAAAAAAGTGCTTTTCTGTGCAAACTGGGTTCTCCCGGCAACGCTTTCCGGGTTTTGACTGTTTAAGAGAGTGTAAAAAATAGTTACCTTACACTGGAATACGGTCTGACATAGTTGTACACATGTCCGTTGCCATTACCGAGTATCGGCATCACGGATGATTCAAAATAGCAACCCTCAAATTGTCGAGCAGTTTTGAGCAAGATTCAAATGGATATCCTGGGACTTTCCACCAGTCCCAGCAGTGGCGGAGCTTACGCACTGATTTTAAATGAAACGGATGGAAAGCGCAGGCTTCCCATAATCATAGGTACATTTGAAGCACAGGCAATCGCCCTGGAGCTTGAAAATATCAAGCCACCCAGGCCTATGACCCATGATCTGATGCGTAACATCATCCAGAGCTTCAATACCTTTGTAAAGGAGATCTATATCAACGATCTCAGGGAAGGAACTTTCTACGCCCAGATTGTATATGACAACAACGGGGAAACCCTGACCCAGGATTCACGGCCAAGTGACGCTATTGCCCTGGCAATCCGCTTTAATGCACCTATCTTTGTTTCTGACCATATTGTGGAGGAAGCCGGTATTGAAACCGATCCACAAATGGAGGAGCAGGAGGAGAGTCCGCCCATGCCGGAAACGCAAACTTCGGATGCACCCTCTGAAGAACCGGCAGCCTCTTCCAGCAAAGAGAGTCGTATCCGTATGCTGGAAAAAAGCCTGACGTCAGCCATTGCGGAAGAAGATTATGAAAAAGCGGCAAAGATCAGGGATGAGTTGAACCGACTCAAAGGATGACGTCCACAAAGGAAAAGACATTGTACATTGATCACCTGGATTTCGGGGAGCTGTCGTTATCCCGGCTGTTTCGTGACTATCTGGCGGGTGCAGACTCCATTACTGGGTTCTACAGCCATCCACACACCTACCATTCCCTGAAAAAGGCCGTTTCTGCGTATAAGACCCGCAGCATCCGCAGAGAGAAGGCCCGTGCTGTTGCCGAATTCAATAAACCGTTCCTGAAGGGACAAACTGTGGATGAGCTTGCCGGCATTCTTGCGCATGAGGATACGGTTACCATAACCACCGGACAGCAGCTCAGCCTTTTCGGGGGACCGCTTTACACCGTTTTCAAAACGATTTCGGCTATCCATCTCGCCCGGTCACTGAGTCGCGATACGGGAAAGAGGGTTATCCCGGTCTTCTGGCTTGCAGATGAGGACCATGATTTTGAGGAAATTTCTGTCGTAAATATTCCTGAGCGCGACAAGATCAGGCAGATTGCACTGCCCTGCGATACCTGCGCCCGGCACGCCGCCGGAATCATCCGTGTGGATGAGGCCTTTGAAAACTTCCGCTCAGAGATCTATGAGGCACTGAATCCCACTGATTTTCACGAGCAGCTTATTTCGATACTGGATGATGTGTATGCCCCCGGACGCAGTTACCGGGAGGCGTTTGCCTTGCTCCTTTCAAAGCTCTTTTCACACTACGACCTCATATTCGCAGGCAGCAACGACCCGTTGGTGAAAGAGCATGTTACTGCGTGCATACGCACCGCTATTGGCAGGGCCGACGAGATCAGGGATGCGCTGGCAAGTCAAAGTGAACGCCTGGACAAACATTATCATCAGCAGGTACAGATCACGGACAGCTTGCTGTTCTGGCATGATGACGAGCAAGGCAGGGTAAGGCTGCAGCATGGTGACGGCCACTGGCAAACCGGGTCGGGGCTCTCACTGTCGACCGATGAGTTGCTTCAGAAGCTTGAAGAAACCCCCGAGCGGTTCTCCCCCAATGTGTTTCTTCGTCCGTTGATACAGGACGTCCTGCTGCCAAACGCTGCCTACATCGGCGGTCCGGCCGAAATTGCTTATTACGGGCAGATGAAGCCGGTGTATGAGCTGTTTGATATGAAAATGCCCTTTATTGCCGCCCGTCTTTCCGCCACCCTGGTTGAACCGGCGATTCAGCGAATCCTGGAGGAACTGCCATTTGATATTCCCGATTACACCAGACGTTTTGAGGATCTGGAGCAACACTATCTGCGCAAATTTGGCAATCCTGAACTGGACGACCATTTCGATGCCTGGAAAAAACGGGTGGATGAGCTCACCGATGAAATGACCGGGCTCACAGGGATGGAAGACCCCGGCCTGCAGAAACATGCACGCGCCATATCCAAAGAATACAGCAAGTCCATAGACAAACTGAGAAAGAAGATGGTCAATGCCATCCGGCACAAAGAGGAAGTGCAGGTCAATCGTATCCGCAAGGTCAAGCAGGCCCTTTTTCCAAATGACCGGCTTCAGGAGCGGGAGATTTCCTACATATATTATATGAACAAGTTCGGTGTGGATATTTGGGACCGGATCCTGCAGGAGTTGGAAGAGCAGGACCAGGAGCAGGATCTGTTTCACAGGCACTTTCTGATCCATCTTTAGCAAACGGGAGCCCGGAATTGTGAGAAATCGCCAGGACATCAGAAAGGAGGCACTGTCTCTTCGCAGGAAAATGGACTCCAGTGAACTTGAGCGACTTGGATCACTCATTGCTCAAAACGTCCTGGAATCGGACTGGTATCGTGATGCGCGATGTGTCCACTGCTTTTACGGCGTTACAGTAAAAGGGGAGATTCCGACCGTCCGGATCATGGGGGATGCGCTCGCTTCTGGCAAAATCCTAGTCATGCCAAGGGTTACCGACAATGACGGCGGGATGGAACATCTCAGAGTCACCGGATTGGAGCTTATGCAACCTGGTTTGTGGGGCATACCGGAGCCAGTAGGGGATACAATGGTGCCGGTTGCAGAAATCGAGCTCATATTGGTACCCGGACTTGCTGTGGATATCAAAGGAAACCGCATGGGGTATGGGAAGGGCTACTACGACCGCTTTCTGGAGACGGCCTCCCATTCCGTAAAAGCTATGCTCGTTCCCGCCCGGTTTGTGCATGACCGGCTGCCCGTGAAGGATCATGATGTTCCGGTGGATTATATTGTTACCGAAGACCGGATCCTGACTTGCAACAACTGATGTTCTTCCGCTGAAAAAACGGGATTGAGGGAAACAAAATTTACCGGGGCTCGTATGCCGGGATAACAGATGGATCATAGCCGGCTGTCACAGATTTGCACGGCTGCCGTTTTGTGGCAGGAACAGGCTTGAGCCACTAATGATTGAGCAGGTTAGGTCAACCAAGGCAGAAACAGGAATTTTACACACATGAACCGAAGATCACGATGTGCTAAAAAAATTATAAACGCATGAAATCACAATATTACAGCGGACAATTACACAACCATCTCGATCCCTCATCCCACATCAGCGATGAGGAGTTTGAGCATATGCGTTCTGATTATGAAAATGAAGGCAAGGGTGGAGGCAAACAGGGTAAATTTGCCCGGGGTGCCGGTCTGATCATCCTGCTGCTTGCAGTTCTGTTTGCGTTTCAGCGCTTTGTGTTTCCTGTTGGACCGGACCTGACATCGGTACTTCGGATGATTCCCGTTACGGGTGTTATCCTGGTCCTGGTTATCGGACTCGGTTTGTTGACCCGGTCGCGATCAGAACGAAGGAAAGCGGCTGCTTCAGAGTGGCGGTTGAAAAACGCGGAGGCAACACTGGGTGGTACGGAAACTTATGCCGGCTCTCCCGCGGGATCGCAAAAGGATAGCGCTTCGGGTGCCGCTTCGG
>SKUI01000040.1 GCA_007122185.1 Rhodothermia bacterium
AGCTATGTGCTTGGCGGACAAGGCATGTGTATTGCCGTGAAGGACAGCGAGCTGGACCAGTACGTGCGCACCCTGCTCAGGACCCATCCCGAAAACGAGTTCCTCGTCGACCATTTCCTGGAGGATGCGATCGAAGTCGATTTCGACTCCATTTACGACGGCGAACAGCTGCACATCTGCGGCATCATGCAGCATCTGGAACCGGCCGGGGTGCATTCGGGCGACTCGACCGCCGTGTTGCCGCCCTACTCGCTCAGCGACCGTGTCATTGAGACCATGACCGAATATCAGCTCAAGATCGCAAAAGCACTTAATGTGCGCGGTTTCATCAACGTCCAGTACGCTGTCAAGGGCTCGGATGTGTACGTGATCGAAGCCAATCCGCGGGCCACCCGGACTATCCCGTTCGTGGCCAAGGCGACCGGCAGACCCGAAGCCGACATCGGCGTGAAGGTGATGCTTGGGGCCAAACTCAAGGATTTCGACGACCTGGAATCCAAACTGGAACATTACGCCATCAAGGAGCCGGTGTTCCCGTTCGACAAGTTTCCGGAAGTCAAAAAAGAGCTGGGACCGGAGATGAAATCCACCGGAGAAACCATCTACCTGCTGAAGGACTTTGACGACGAGCACTTCCGAAAGCCGTTTGAATTCAAGAATCTGTATCTTAGCCGGTAGAAAATACCAACCGACAGCATCACCAACCCCAGAAAATGCCACAAAACAACCTGCTTATTGCATTTGGCGGGGTGTCGCCCGAACACGAAGTTTCGGTGCTGACGGCCATCCAGGCCGCCCATGCCCTTTCGCAAAGCGGCCGCACGCTCATCCCGCTCTACATCACGAAACACGGCCGGTGGCTCACCGGTCCGCATCTGCTGGATCTTGAATCCTACAAGGAAATACGGCAGGCCGAAGAACAGGGTGTGCCGTGCCATTTTGCGCTGGACGAACAGGGGCGTCCCGGTCTGCGGACCGAACCTTCCGGGTGGCTGAGCAAACCGAAATGGATTCCGCTCGAGGCCGTGTTGTGCGCATTTCATGGTGCCGAAGGCGAAAACGGAGCATTTCAGGGACTGTGCGAGACGTACAACCTGCCGTACACGGGATCGGGGGTCAGCGCCTCGGCGCTCGGCATGGACAAACGGCTGACCAAGGAGCTCTGCCGGCAACATGATATCCCGGTAGTCGACGATGTCTGGATACGGGAAGACCATTGGGTGCATGAACAGGAAAAATTGATCCAAAAGGCCGAAAAGCTGGGATACCCGCTCTATGTGAAACCGGTCACCCTGGGCAGCAGCATCGGTGTGCACCGTGTCGAAACCCGTGACCAGCTTGCCGATGCCGTTGAGTCGGCGTTCCGCTACGACAGCGACCTGCTGGTCGAAAAAGCCGTCCACCCGCTCACCGAAATCAACTGCTCGGTGCTCGGCGACGACGAATCCCTGCGCACCAGCTTCTGCGAACAGCCGCTAGGCAAAGAAGAGCTGCTCTCCTTTGAAGACAAGTACATGCAGGGCGACAGCGGGGACGCCAAGGGCATGGCCTCGGCCAGCCGCAAGATCCCTGCCCCCATATCTGCAGAAAAATCGGCCGAAATACGGGAACTTGCCGGGCACATTTTCCGGTTGCTGGGATGTACCGGGGTGGCCAGGCTGGATTTTCTGCTCAACAGGGAAACCGGCAGGGTGTTTTTCAATGAAATTAATACCATCCCCGGTTCGTTCTCATTTTACCTCTGGGAAGCATCAGAGGTGCGTTTCGACCGGTTGCTGGAAGAACTGATCCAGTCCGCCAAAAAACGCCATCAGAAAAAAAACAGCCGTGTTCGGTCCCACGACATCAATTTATTGAGCCAGAAAGCGGTAAAAGGACTCAAGGGGCTGAAAGGCGGTAAATAAACAGCGCTAACAGCCGATCCATATCCAGAATTTCTATGCAAAGACCGTTTTTTTTACGCCATCCGCACCGCTCTTCCCTGTCCATCTTCTCCCCGGCCGCACTTTTGGCACTTCTCCTGCCGCTTTTCCTGCTGGCCTCATGCGGACCCTCGACCGAAACCATTGTCGTAGGCGGCGAGGCACGCGCACCTGAAATCACGGAAGAGGAAGATGTGGCTCCCGAGGAACGGGCCCCACGCCTGGCGGTACTGAAAATCGGCGAATCCAACCGCATACAGAGCATGGATCCGCTGTTCGCACTGAATACCGCGACCAAGCGGATGATCCAGATTGCCTATGAGGGCCTTGTCCGGTTTGATCATGAGGATGCGATCGTGCCTGCGGCCGCTGGTCGCTGGCAGGTCTCCGACGACTCGCTGACCTGGACATTCTATCTGCAAAGGGACCTGTTTTTTCATGATGACGAGAGCTTTGCACAGGGGCGCGGACGGCGTGTCAACAGCCGTGATGTCGTCCGGGTCTTCGAGCGGATGGCATCCCGGGATGTGCCTCCGAACGCCGCGGAGCTTTTCATGAACACCGTTCAGGGATTCGAACCTTTCTATCTGGAGCAACGTGAAATCTACCTCTCGCGGGACCGACAGGTCACAGACATTTCAGGTGTGGAAGCTACCAGCGATTCCACCGTCGCATTCCGGCTTCTTCAGCCCGATCGAAACTTCCTGGCCAAGCTGGCTTCCCCATATGCCGTCCTCTATCCATCTGAACCCTTCCGCTTCCGTGACGAAGGGCTGCACCGGCATGCCGTCGGCACCGGACCGTTCCGATACGAAAGCTCGATCGGGGACAGCATCCACGTTTTTTTGCGCCACGCGCATTACCATGGGCGTGACGCGCAGGACCGCCGTCTGCCGCTGGTTTCCCGGGTTGAACTGATGAACGTCACTGACGAGATGCGGCTGTTCAACCATTTCCAGCGCGGAAGACTCAACGCTATTGTGGATGCGGGTCCGCGAACTATTGACCACATTGCAGGCGGAGAAGCAGGCGGAGAAAGCGATGGCGCCAATATGTTTGAAAATTTCCTTGTGGAACGCCTGCCCAATCAGGATCCCGTTGTACTTCGCTACCACGCCCGAAACCGTTTTGGCCTGGATCGATACGACGCGGCTTCCGTGATCCGGCACGCAACCCCCGAACGGATTGCACTCGAGTGGTTCGATCCCTCACTGACGATTACATTCAAGGAAGATGACTATTCACAGAGTAATATCGGTCGCGTTTTCCGGCGTTTCGGGGAAGACAGTGAACACCGCCTTGTCCTGGCGTTCAACCAGGATCAGCTGCCGCGTATGCTCGCCAGGGTTATCACCGAAAGCATGGACGCCAACCTGCAGCGGGTGATGGAACAGCGTCGTGTTTTTTCCAGCGACATTTTCCTCTACCTGGATTACCTGCAAAGCGTTGTTCCCGGATCGGTTCACGAACGGCATCCGGAAGAACTGATGCGCATTGAAACCGATCGCTACCTGCTCCTTGACCATACTGTTGAGGGCATTCGCACCAACAGCCTGAGCTGGTGGATGGATCTGCGCCAGGTCCGCCACACAGAATCGGCACGCCAACCGGAGGCACTTCTGGAGCGGTAATTCATCCGGGTGGATTCCGTTGGCATTTGCGTGGCGAACCGTTCGCACATGCATGGCGGTCTGTTCTCGTGTGCTTGACGGAACGCTCTTCCCGTGCCCGGAAGCTTCAGTTTTTCTTTTATTTGATGCCTTAATTGCCTATTTTTGGAGTCTTAAAAAAAATATTTTTTTCTCCCTCTTATGCACCTGGCAATTGTATTACATCCGGCCAATCCGATGGCTGCTCAGACCGCCGTCGAATTCTTTTCCCTGGCGGAAAAACGGAACTTGCAGGTGCATGCCGCACGAAAAATTACTGATGCGGTTCCATCCGCTTCCGGGTATGCGAATCTCCATTTTCACGAGAGTGAAAAGGAGGCCATGGAACGCGGTGAATTCACGGTGGCCATTGGCGGTGACGGGACTATCCTGAGAACGGCCCACATCGCCCGTAAAACCCAAAGGCCGTTGCTGTGCATCAACAGTGGCAGGCTCGGGTTCCTGGCCAACATCCAGCGGCAAGACCTGGAGCAGGCGGTCACGGAAGTGATAAGCGGCAACTTCAATCTTGACCGGCGCAATTTCCTGGAAGCGGAATTCAGCAACGGAGAAAAATATTTTGCCCTGAATGAATTCGTTTTTTCAAGGAAAGGAACCGTCTCCATGATCACCTTGACAGCCGAGTATGACGGAGCGCTCATCAACCGGTACTGGGCAGACGGCATCATCGTCTCCTCTCCGACCGGATCCACGGCTTATAATCTGTCCACAGGCGGACCCATTGTGATGCCGCAGACCAATGTGATGGTGCTTACCCCGATAAGCCCGCACACGCTGACTACACGGCCGCTGGTACTGCCTTCCCACAAGAAACTTACCATAAAAGTAGAACCGACCGACCAGGAGGTGCTCTTTTCCGGAGACGGAAACAACTACGAGCTACCCGGAACGTCACCCGAGGTGCACATCCGGCAATCAGATAATTTTATCGAACTGATTGGACTGTCAGAACACAGCTATTTTGAAACCCTGCGTAACAAACTTATGTGGGGTGCCGATGTACGTGAACAAAAATGAACATGATTCATTTTATTAACCCAAAACAAAAACTGAAAAAATCATGAAAATAACTGTAGTAGGAGCAGGCGGCAACGTGGGTTCGACCGTTGCCCTGACCATCGCTCAAAGAGATTTCGCAAAAGAGGTTGTTGCTGTTGATCTGGAAATCAAAAAAGACGACAAGTCGTTCTTTCCCTCCAAGGGTCGCGCCCTGGACCAGTGGCAGACCGCACCCATCCTCAACTTTGATACCCGCGTAAAGGGTTCTGTCACGTATGAAGATACCGCCGATTCGGATATTTGCGTGATTACGGCCGGACTTCCGCGCAAGCCCGGCATGAGCCGCGATGACCTGCTCAGTGCCAACATGGGTATTGTAAAGGATGTGACTGAAAAACTTGTCAAACACTCCCCGGATACGATCATAGTCGTGGTTTCCAACCCGCTTGACCTCATGACCTACGTTGCCTGGAAAACCAGCGGTCTGCCTGCCTCCAGGGTAGTCGGAATGGCTGGTATCCTGGATACGGCCCGCTACCGCGCGTTCCTGGCCGAAGAGCTGAATCTGTCGCCGAAGGATATCCAGGCGCTGATCCTTGGCGGACATGGCGACTCCATGGTTCCGCTTCCCCGATATACTACGGTTTCCGGTATTCCGGTGACCCATTTCATCGGCAAGCAGAAGCTGGATGCGATCATTGAGCGCACCAAGGGCGGTGGCGGAGAACTTGTTGGCCTCATGGGCACCTCTGCCTGGTATGCTCCGGGTGCTGCTGCTGCCCAGATGGTCGAAGCCATCGCGCTGGATCAGAACCGCATATTCCCGTGTGCCGCTTATCTCGACGGTGAATTCGGACTCAAGGATCTCTATGTAGGCGTCCCTGTTCTTCTCGGCAAGGGCGGTGTCAAAAAGATCATTGAAATTGACCTGGATGAGCAGGAAAAAGCAATGCTGCACGAGTCCGCCGACCATGTACGGAAAGGACTGGAAGATCTGAAGCGTCTTTCATAGCAGCTCAGGAATACACATGCCTGAATGCGGGCATGAAATCATAAAAAAGCCCTGTCGGAAACCGGCAGGGCTTTTATTTTATGGGATGCCTTTTTACTGATGGGATGCCTTTGCCGGTCAGGCCGGCAACCTGAGAAGCAGAGAGGTCCTTTACGCCAGGGTCCGATTACCGATTACCTATCGATTACCGTTTCCCGACAATCAGGGAGCGGATATCAGCACGATATTCTGTGCCACAAGACCCTTTTCGTTTTCCACCAGATCGAATTCGAAAATAAGCTCTCTGCTGGGCAGATAGCTGGTATCAAAATCGGCTTCAAACTGGGAAACATGGGCGAACACCGTGCAGTACGGGGATTCCGGCGACCGTGAATCGGTGACCCAGAGCTTGTCATTAATCTTTGCCAGATATCGCATGAAACCATATCCCTCATTGTGCGAGAAATCGTAGCACACCCCACGCACCCGTGACCCGACGGCCCCCCACTCATACGGTGATTTCACCGGGAGCAGACCGGGAATCACATATCCGGAGACATAAAGGTCAACCTGCTGCTTTAGAGCGGGATCCATGTTGTCAAAACCGATAAGCTCAACACGACACCCGTTGTCCTGCATCGCATTGACCAGACGAACAAATTTCTCGTTGTGGGCCAGCAGCACCAGCCGATCCAGTTCCCCGGCCTGCGACATGATGTCCACGGTCATATCCACATCCACCACACCCTGCGAAACCACTTCGCCGGTATCGGGGTCGATAAGCCGGTCCACCGGACGTTCAATCACCTTGTACTGAAAATCCCGCAGGACTTCACAGAATCGGGCAGTTTTTGCCTGGTAATTGTCGTCTTCACGCGCACGGCTGCGATCATAAGCCAGGTAGACATTCAGCCGGGAAGCCCTGCCGCCGGTACGCCCGGCAAATTTCCGGAGTATGTCATAACGGAGACCGTATCCACCGTTCATGGTTACACTCACTGCGTCAACATAAATGCCATATTTGCCCATAATAATAGTTTCCTGTGCTTAATGACTGCCAAAAAAATGGCTTAAATAGTAGTGAAAAATTACAACCTAATGATTTTGTGCTCAGAGAGTAATTATCTCTGTTACCTGCTTCTCACTGGCTTGCGGTTTTGGATTTCAGTCATTCCGATGAATGCCAGTAAAACCAAACTTAACACGAATAACACCATCTTTGCAAAAAAAGGTTCAAAAAAATCAGTTCCGAAGCCATGTCCAACAGCAACAACCGCTCCGGACAGCAGTACAATCATGATATTTTTAGGCATGCGATACGGAACCGGATAGACATACTGCGTGAGCAGGTAGATCAACACCGCCATGGTCAAAAAGCACAGCAGCTTGACCCAAACGGCCCCTTGCATGCCGAATTCGGGTACCAACAAAATATTTCCCACCAAAGTGATCAGTGCTCCGATCATTGTTATACCGGAAACATACCACATTTTCTCCTTTATAAACACACCTGCCATAAAATTGAGGAACCAGCCCTGAAACCAGTAGGCCATGAGCAGCCAGGGCACGATATAAAGCCCCATCCAGTAGCGTGAATCAATCAGGGTGCCGTCGAGCAGGGGGATGCGGATCTGGACGATCTCCTCCACGAACAACCCGACCGATATGAATACCGCTGCCGCCGCAATGTTGAACCACGTGAACACCTCGGCAAAGGTTTTTTGCGCATCCTCTTCACCAGACTGGCGCATGAAGAAAGGCAGCCAGGCCATCCTGAACATCTGTACCGCCAGCAGCATGAACACCGACAGCTTGATGCAGGCATTGAAAATGCCGGTAATGTCATCTGCCGTGTATTGCGGACCGTACAGCCGGTCCACCGACTCCTGCGGCATGTTGTTGACCGCAAAACGGCTTAGAACCTCGTTGACGGCATGACTTAGTCCGGCCGGGATGTAGGGAATCCCGAACAGGAGCGCACGCCGGAAATGCTCCTGCTTCCAGCCCCCTCGATACAGATCCGAGGTAAACCAGGCCAGCACCAGCACCGTCAGAAACGAAGCGATGGCATTGCTCACCAGCACCGCCTCGATTCCCCATCCGGCACCCATCACCAGATAGAGATTCAGCGTGACATTCACGATCACGTTGCCCAGCCGGATCAGGGCATAGGTCAGGGTCTTGCGTACCATCCTCAGCTCGGCGAAGGGTACCACGGACAACGCATCCAGCCAGAGAA
>SKUI01000122.1 GCA_007122185.1 Rhodothermia bacterium
ACAATGACTGCGGCCGTCAGCGGTACTGACTGGACAATGGTAAGCTGGATGTCGCCCGTGCCCGGCGGCAGGTCGAGGATGAGATAATCCAGTTCTCCCCAGTCCGTTTCGCTCAGGAACTGCTTTACGGCACTTGAGACCATGGGTCCGCGCCAGACGACGGCCTCATCCTGCTGCACCAGGAATCCCATGGAAAGAAGCTTCACGCCGTATTTTTCCAGGGGTATCAGCTTGCGCTGCGTACTAATGTTGGGACGCTCGTGGATGTCGAACATGGTGGGAATGCTTGGTCCATAGATATCGGTATCCACAAGTCCCACGCTTGCACCGGTCTTGGCGAGTGCGACGGCCAGGTTCACAGAAACCGTAGATTTGCCGACACCACCTTTTCCGGACGCCACGGCAATGATGTTCTTGACATCTTTCAGCATGTTCTGATCTCCCTGGCCTTCAGTGCGGCTTCCCGTTACTTTGGAACTCATATTGGGGGTGACCACCGCATCCTCATCCACAAGATGGGTAACGGCATTTATGCAGGCACGTTCAATTTCAGCTTTCATCGGGCATGCAGGGGTAGTCAGATTCACCGTGAAGGAGACATTTTTACCGTCGATCTGAATATCCTCGATCATGTTCAGAGAGACGAGATCCCGGCCGAGATCGGGGTCAATGACGTTTCTGAGAGCATCCAGTACATCTTCTTTGCTAATGGCCATAGGTCAATACGGGTTTTTAAATGTAATAAATCTAATGTGTAACGAATAACCTTGCCCTGTCTTGCTGACAACAAGAAAGAATCGGGAAATATTCCCGGAAGACAAAATAATATTGTCCATGATCCTGAAATCACATACCCAAAATCCCTTATGATATTTGTATCTTGCACACTGAACCAAATTCGATGATTATGTTGAAAAGAACACCACTATTCGAAGCGCACCGAACGTTCAAGGCGAAACTCGTCGACTTTTCCGGGTATGAGATGCCTCTTCAGTACAGGAGCATTCGTGATGAGCACATGTCTGTCCGAAATCACGCCGGCATATTTGATGTCTCGCACATGGGAGAGATCCTGATCCGCGGGAACAAGGCCCTGGAGGTGGTTCAGGACCTGACGGCGAATGATGCCGCAAAGTTGAAAGCGGGAAAATCACAATACAGCGTCATGTGCCGCGAAAATGGCGGTATTGTGGATGACCTGCTGGTGTACTGCCTGTCGGACAAGGAATACATGCTGGTTGTCAACGCTTCCAACAGGGAAAAGGATTTCAACTGGATCCTTCAGGTGAACGATGGCAGGGCGGAGATAAGCGATATTTCGGAAGAGATAGCTCTTATTGCCGTCCAGGGTCCGGAGTCCGCATCCATTATGGAGAAACTGACAAAAAACAACCCGGGCGAGATACCCATGTTCGAGTTCCGCTCGATGGAGGTTTCCGACTACGACAATATCCTGGTCTCGGCTACCGGATACACCGGTGAAAAGGGATTTGAGCTGTACTGTAATATCCGACATGTCAATGTCTGTGATCTGTGGGAGAACATCATCGTGGCAGGAGAGCCACATGGTATTATGCCGTGTGGACTCGGGGCGCGCGACACCCTGCGGCTTGAAGCCGGACTGGCGCTTTATGGAAATGATCTGACCGAGGAGCATACGCCGCTGGAGGCGGGGCTCGGATGGCTGGTGAAATGGGACAAGGGGAATTTCATTGGCAAGGATGCCTTGCTTGAACAGAAAAAGAACGGTGTCAGCCGGCGTCTTTGCGGATTTGTGGTACAGGAGGAGAAGCGCATCCCCAGGAACGGACAGGTGATTGCAAGCAGGAAAGGCGAGGTGTTGGGACAGGTGACAAGCGGCGGTCTGTCATTCATGCTGAACCGTGGTATTGCCATGGGATATATCCCGGCGGAACACGCCGAACCCGGCAACACGGTGATGATGCGTATCAGGGACAAGGAATATCCCGCAGAAGTGATCCGGCCGCCATTCTATAAAAGTAAGAAATGAGACACGAAATCGATGTATTTTCGTCTTCCATCTCCTTTAATGAACAGGACGTTCGGAACAAGACGGTTGTGGTGATCGATGTGCTCCGGGCCTGCTCCACCATGCAGACAGCCCTTGAAAATGGAGCCATAGGGATCATCCCGCTCGCCGAGAATGACGATGCCGGACGTTACACCCGGTATCTGGATGCCGGCAGTGTGCTTCTTTGCGGTGAGAAGGATGGTAAAAAAGTGGAGGGCTATCAGCTCGGCAACTCGCCGCTGGAGTTCACCAGGGAAGCGGTGTCCGGAAAAACGATCCTGCTTAAAACATCCAACGGAACCCGCGCAATCACCCGAAGCAGCAGTGCCGCCAATGTGCTGGTTGGCAGTTTTCTTAATTTGTCGGCCGTTGTTAACATGCTGAAATCGGATAATGACGGACAAATTCTGTTGATCTGCTCAGGCTGGAACAGCCGGCTCTCCATTGAGGATATGTTGTGTGCCGGCGCGATCACGCACAGGCTTTATGACAGGAAGCTGCCGGATGATGCTGCCGATGGTGTGAAAGTAGCGTTTGGCCTGTATGAGAAATTCGGCACGGACATACCTGCTCTTTTAAGAGAATGCAACCACGCAAAAAGACTCCGGGAACTGGGATACGAGGAGGATATTGACTACTGCGGCCAGATGGATCTGTTTACGTCTGTTCCCGGCATGCACGAAGGAGTATTATCCATAAGATAAATGAAAAAGAAAGCCAACAAGAAAACCGGAGATTTTTTCTCGTTTGAACGGAAAATGGAGATGCTGGGCATCATCCTGATCGCCATTGCAGCCATCCTTGCCATCAGCATCATCACCTACCGGAGCGAAGACTTTGCCATCATCCAAAGCGTGGATATCCGGACGCTCCTTGATTTCGGACAGGGACCCGCTTTGCGCATCCAGAACGGCCTGGGTCCGCTTGGTGCGTACATGTCTCATTTTTTTGTTCAGATCCTGTTCGGTTACTTCTCCCTGATCCTGGTTCTTGTGATCATGCTGTACGGGTGGAATATCCTCAGGCACAAGGACCTTAAAGTGATCCATCTGAAATCGTTCTATGCCGTATTTGCCATGATTCTGGCCGCATCCATCATGGGGTGGCTGCACAATGAATTCGATCTTGTATCCGTGGACTGGGCGGGATCTTCCGGGCTCGCAATCGCATATATTCTGCGGGCCCTGACCGGTCAGTACGGTCCGGCAATCATTCTGGGAAGCCTGAGTATTATTGCAGTTATCCTGTTGACCAACAGAGACATCCAATCCGCCATAGAGAATGTGAAGGAGATGCGGGACGGGTTTGTTTCGCTGTTCCGGCGACGCCGTGAGACCGGACAGGGGGTGGATGGGAGCCGCTCCGGTCGCAGCGATACGAAGTCGCGTGACGCGCGGGAGGAGGAAGATGATGCTGGCTCCCCAGGCCGCGGGAGAGGCGGTGAGCGTCCGGAAGAGGTTGAGCTTCTCACCGAGGAGGATAAGCGGAAACGGTGGGAGCGCCTGGTGTTGTCCTCCAGGCAGAAAGAGGAGGAACGCAGGCGGCACGAACAGATGGAAACTGCGGAAGGCAGGCCTCCGAGGGCCATTCTGAAAAAAGATAAGCAGGATGACAAAGCCGGAGCAGCGCAGGACGGGCTGGATCCGGCTGGGGATGAAGGCATTGACGGGGATAGGGACCCAAAATCCGGGGACAGTGATATGGACATCACGGTCTACCGCGGTACACCAGAGGAGGAAGCCGGCAAACGCAAGCTTGAGAGTGAGCGGGAAAAACTGTTGGAAAAGCCGCTCATCAAGTACAAGTTTCCGACTCTTGATTTGCTGGACAAGCCGCCCAACGAAGGAAATGAAGTTAATTACGAGGAGATCAACCGGAACAAGATGGTTATCCTCGACAAGCTGAACCGTCACGGGATTGAAATCACCGGCATAGAAGCGATCGTCGGTCCAACCGTAACCCTGTACGAATTGCAGCCGGCGCCGGATGTCAAGATCAGCCGGATAGAGAGCTATGCCAATGACCTGAAGATGGCAATGGCTACCAGGGGCTTGCGGATCATCGCACCGATCCCGGGGAAGTCGGCCGTGGGTATTGAGGTGCCGAACAAAAATCCGGAGATCGTCTACATACGCTCCCTGATCAACACCCGAAAGTTTGCCGAGACAAAGATGGCATTGCCGGTGGCATTTGGACGCACTATTGAAAACGAAGTTTTCATGGTGGATCTGGCCAAGCTGCCCCATCTGCTTATGGCCGGGGCTACCGGTTCGGGAAAAACGGTGGGTATCAATACCATCATCACCTGTCTGTTGTACAAATGCCACCCGGACGATCTCAAGTTTGTGATGATCGATCCGAAAAAGATTGAGCTCTCGCTTTTCCGGAATATCCAGAATCACTACCTGGCAACATTGCCGAATGCCTCGGAACCGATAATTACGGATACCTCCGAGGTGCTTCAGACACTCAACAGTGTCTGCAAGGAGATGGATCATCGGTATGAAATGCTGAAAATGGCCCAGGTGCGGGATATTGCATCGTATAATGTGAAATACAAAAGCGATGTGCTGGAAGCAGACCTGGGACACCGGTACATGCCCTACATCGTGGTTGTGATCGACGAGCTGGCCGACCTCATGTTGACGGCGGGAAAGCAGATCGAGGAGCCCATAGCACGGATTGCACAGCTCGCGCGGGCAGTGGGCATCCATCTTGTAGTGGCAACACAGCGTCCCTCTGTCAATGTCATCACCGGTACCATCAAGGCAAATTTCCCGTCAAGAGTCGCTTACCGCGTGGCATCCAAAATCGACTCAAGGACCATCCTGGATACCATGGGAGCCGATCAGCTCGTTGGTAGAGGTGATATGCTGTACAACGGCGGCGGGGTCAACATGATCCGTCTCCAGAATGCGTTTGTCTCCACCGCGGAGGTTGAGCGGATCAATGCGTTCATCGGCCAGCAGACCGGATACCCCCATCCCTACTATCTGCCTGAAGTGGAAGATGAGAACGGTCAGACGGGCATGCTGGACAAAAGCGAACGGGACGAACGGTTTGAAGAAGCGGCAAAAGTGGTCGTGCTTCATCAGCAGGGGTCGGTTTCCCTGCTGCAACGAAAAATGAAACTGGGATACAACCGGGCCGGACGCCTGATTGATCAACTTTATACTGCGGGTATAGTCGGACCCTACCAGGGCAGCACCGCCCGCGAAGTACTGGTGGAAGATGATGAACAATTGCAAGAACTGTTGCGGGAACTGGATGAATAAGAGGTATGCGACAGTGCGGGCTGTAGTCCTGCCGGGCTTTCTCCTGGCATTTGTTATGCTCATGGCGACCACGGCATCTGCGGTACCGGCATCCTCCGCGGTGTTCATGGCACCTACCGTATCCACATTATCAACCGCATCCACGGGAACATCCGGGCTGTTGGAAACGACGGCATGGACAACTGCCGAAGCTCCGGAAAATGAACTGGATCGCGTCCGCCTGCTGTTTGAGCAGGGGAAGGTGCTCCATGCTCACATGACGCATGAGCTGGTCGACTCGTACACAGGCGAAGCGCAGGTGATCAGCGGAGAGTTGTGGATATCCAGGGACAAGTACAAAATACGCGCCGATCATCAGGTGGTGCTGGTTGACGGGGATATTTCGATGGTCTACAATGAGCGGCAAAACAAGCTGATCATCAGTGAATATGAACCTGAGGAAGACGACTTTGCCCCGTCGCGGTTTTTTTCAGATGCCGATGAGCTCTTCCAGGTAGCCGGAATAACACGCGAGGGTGACCAGACAGAGATATTGCTTCGTCCGGATGATCCCTTTGAGATATTTACCGAGGTGTTCATCCGTCTGAATGCAGATTTGACACCGGACGAGATCCGGGCAATTGACCAAATGGAAAACCATCTCAACACCAGGTTCTCGGATGCGCGTTATCTGGACTATTCGGAAGCTGTTTTTGTGCTGGAATACCCGGAAAATGCCGAGATCATAGACCTTCGAAAATAGACGGCATGCTGAACAAGTACCTCCGATTTATTGTCAGCATTCTCATAGCTGCCGTTTTCCTGTGGCTTGCCCTCCGTGATGTCTCTTTTCACGACCTGCGCCTGACCATGGGCAAGCTCACCTATTTCTGGCTTCTGCCCTACCTGCTTGTTTCACTCATGAGCCATTACCTGCGGGCGGTGCGTTGGAAGCAGCTTATTGAGCAGGACGGGATCAGGACCAGCCGCATGACCCTTTTCACAGGCGTGATGCTGGGCTACATGGTAAACTATGCCGTCCCCAGGCTTGGTGAAGTGTCCCGGTCTGTTTTTGTGGGGAACAGGGAACAGATAAGCCGCACAAAACTTATGGGCACCGTGGTGCTTGAACGCGTACTGGACCTGGTGGTGATGCTGGTGCTGGTGGTTTTCGTGGTTGTCTATCTGTTGACGGATTACCGGCAGATCATACCGCTTTTTGGATCTGAGACGGCCCGGTGGGTTCAGTCCCTGATGAGCCTGAACAGCGCACTCATCATCGCAATTCTGGCACTGGCAGCCATTGCGGCCCTGTATCTGATATACCGGCTCATGCTGTTGTTGCGCAGGTGGTTCCCGTCACTTCAAAAAATGTTCCGTTTCCTTGCCGATATTTCGGCCAAGTTCACACAGGGGTTGATTAGCATAAAAGACGTAAAAAACTGGCCGCTGTTTATCCTGTTAACGGCAGCTATCTGGTTTTGCTACGTCCTGATGACCTATATTCCATTTACGGCATTTGACTTGCATACGGAATACGGACTCGGGATGCGCGAGGCGCTTGTGATCACGATGGTTTCCGCCCTGGGGGTTGCCCTGCCCTCACCGGGAGGAATAGGCACCTATCACTGGTTTGTAAGCAGGTCCATGCTGCTCTTTTTTGCCGTGCCTGAAGCGGAAGGAGTGGCTTACGCAATTGTTACGCATTTGGTGATGATGATTATTATTTTAGTGGCAACACCCATGCTTCTCGCTGCAAGCAGGGCTGGATGGTTTCAGAAGCTGAAACGCAGGCAGGACAGCGACCCGAAGCATTCGTAAATAATAAATCTGTCAGACGCAGACGCTCATGTCACATCTTACGTTTATATTCTATTTCCAGGAATCTTTTTTCTAACCGCATGAATCCCATCAGGTACATTCCAGTTCTCATTACGGCACTCCTTATTGCAGCCGCGCAGCCCGCAACAGCGCAACAGGACGGCGCATCCTCCCTTCTTCCCGATATCGATCCGCAGGATATTGAGATCAGAGGTGACTTTGAAGTGCGTTTTCCCGGTCTCGCCCGGCAGCCGGTACTCGGTTTCAGTCCGCGTCCACCCGTTTTCCGCGTGGATCCCGATCGCATGCCTTTCATGGAAACGGACGAAGAGATCGTGGCCACGATCCCGCTCAGCGATCTGGAACCGGCCCTGAGACCGGAAAAGAACTTTATCCGGTTTGCGGATCGAAAGCGTCTGTATGCCTATGGCGGATATGGGTCCTTTGGCAGCCCGGAGCTCCGGATTTTTGCAGAAGCGCCGGTCAGGGATCAGGAAAGTGTCTCCTTTCAGTTCGGCCACCAGTCCACCGGCGGCGACCGCGATTATTCATCGTTCCGTGATA
>SKUI01000157.1 GCA_007122185.1 Rhodothermia bacterium
CATCACAAATATGTTGCGGGGTCTTGAAATCGGGCTCGCCCTGGCTCAGGGAGATGACCGATTTTCCTTCGCGCTGAAGTTCCTTGGCGCGACCTGAGATTTTCATCGTTTCCGAAGGCGCTATGGCCTGAACGCGTTTCGCTATCATGGCAAAATGATCCTGTTAGTACAACCGATTAATAATGTTTGTGGAAAGAAGGGAATACAGTCCGGCACAAAGTGTGCAAATTCGAGACAAGATACAAAAGTCAACATGCAGTTTCCAAGGCTGCCGGAAAATTCAGGAAAAATGGAGATGTATTGCTTTGGGGCAGCCGGCAGCGTGCGATCCGGGAACGTGCAATTCGGGAGCGTGCAATCCGGCAGTGTGCAATCCGGCAGTGTGCAATCCGGCAGTGTGCGATCCGGCAGTGTGCGATCCGTCAGCGGTATTTGTTTTTCAGCGCCTCGGCTACATTAGCCGGGACAAAATGGCTGACATCACCTCCCCAGTAGGCGATTTCACGCACCAGCGAGCCGGAAACGAAAGTCAGGTGCTCGCTGGGCATCAGGAAGATGGTGTCGATATCCCGCCCGAGCTTGCGGTTCATGAGTGCCATTCGAAATTCATACTCATAATCGGAAAACTGCCGGACGCCCCGAATCAGGGTTTTTACGTTGCTCTCATGCGCGAAATCCACAAGAAGTCCCGTGAACTTTCGGATGTCGACCTTTTCGGACCAGGTTTCCTTGCTGATACTCTCCCGGATCAGGGAAATCCGCTCGTCCGGAGTAAAAATGGAGTTTTTACGGGTGTTGACAGCGATGGTGATAATGACTTTGTCAAACAGGTTTGTGGCACGTTCCAAAACATCAAGATGCCCGAAAGTGATGGGGTCGAAAGAGCCGGGGTAAATAACTTGCACGATGGGTTCCTCAGAATTTTGTGATCATGTATCTGGAAAGTACGATTAGTCAGGGGTTATCCGCCATGCGGTTGGTTTGAAAAATGGTTACGATGGTGCGGCCATATGGTTTGGCGAAGACACAATTTGGATGTTCCCCGAAATCATGCCGTTTGTCGTGTTCAAGGATGAACCATCCATCAGGCTTGAGCCAGCCCTCTTGCAGGACGATCTCCGGGAGTCGGGTCATTTCAGGATACTCGTAAGGGGGGTCTGCGAAGACGATATCGAATGGGCTGGACGGTCCGCCGAGGAAGTTCTCGACGGATGAACAGATAATGCGAGTCTGCTTTTCCACACCGAAATGCCGCGCGGTTTTTTCAATATGGTCTGTAGCGGCGGATGAGGATTCTACGAAGATCACCTTAGATGCTCCTCGGGAGATGGCTTCAAGGCCCAGGTTGCCCGAGCCTGCAAAAAGATCCAGGATGATGCTTCCGGAGAGATGCTTGCGCACTTCGATCATTGCGAAGATACTCTCTTTGGCACGATCTGATGTGGGGCGCATGTCGACATGCACAGGAACGGTGATCTTTCTGCCTTTCAGTGTTCCGGTGATGATCCGCATGGGTTAGTAGACTGATAACAGTGTGGCCGGAAATGCTCGCTCAAGCGGGAAGCTGAACGTTTTTTCCCTGGCAGAGAGACCAATTTTCTCAAGGGAATCCATTACAACGATCTCCGAGGCATCATCCCAGTACGCCTGAAGTTCTTCTGAAACACGACCGGCTTCTCCGCCATAGACCAGGATCTGTTCATGCATGCCTAGAAGCCAGTTGAGATGGGATGCACGCTGGAGCCAGTGGTAGGGCAGGTCAGAAATGTCGTCAAAAGTGATATAGGTGGCAGCCCGCAGCTTGCCCAGCAGGAATGATGTGATGCCCAAAACACCATTGCTACAGGATACAGTCATGAATGAGCCATGGAAGTGGCTTATTCCCATCCACTTTTCACCAATCTGAAAATCGGAATAAAGGTTACCGTTAACGGGGCCATTGAGGAGGAAGGAAAACGATTCCAAATGCCGTTTTTTGCGGACTTTCAGCAGCTTGAAATCACGGTTGCTGATCGCGTGCCAGTCAGGCGCGATGCGGCTCATCTCCGTTCCCTGCATGAGTATGTTGAGATGTGCCTGGCGCTCATCCTCCTGGTCGCAGACCGACTTGGGCACGATGCTCCAGCATTCAAGCTGCGGAGGATACAACACGCTAATTTCGGACACATCCTCCTCGCGTACCAGTTTTCCAACGGCATCGCACAGGCCCGGAAAGGTGTCCTGGTCGCGACGGGTGAGGGAATCAATCAGGTCAAAATTGAAATCAATCTGCCCGATCCGCTCTACGAGAGCCGGTTTCGCTGAAGCAGATACGGCATAGCAGAGCTTGTTGGCATCAAAGGCAACTCCAAGTCGCGCATCCGGTTCCGGCATGGCATTCGGATTAGTTCCAGTTGGTTGCGTTAAGCAGGGTGGTACGCTCCAGGGAACCGATGGCATCTTCGGTATCGGGATCTTCCAGCAGATATATGTTTGGCCGTAACGTATCGTTCAGGGCGTACTGAAAACGGTTGCCGGACCTGGGGGAATAGATCAGCGAATCGGGATTGTACTGGTAAGGGGGGCGAAACGCAAAAAGGGAGTCGCCTTTTTCAACCATATTCTCATCGGTTTTAAGCCATTCAACCAGATCGTCAAGGGTTTGCGGGAAGTGATTGTTCCTGCGCTGATGCTCAACAAGGGCATCACGTGTGACGGTGAGCCTGTGCCGGACCTGTTCGGTTACTTCCCGTTGCTGCTCAATTTTTTTGTACGGTGATGTGATGGAATCATAAAGCAGCCAGGCGAGGACAATAATGACGACGGTAAGTACGGCGCTGATGATTCTGTTACGATTATCTATATTCATTTTTCTGAGTGCTGAAATGTTTGTTGAATCTGTTCAGGGCACACGCTTATTGAAGGCATACGTTTGATTCCGAAAATACATCCGGCAATGAAGATATGCAACAAATCATTGTGTTCCCGATGGAAACGATACAGAAGCAGATGTATTTTGAAATATAGCGGCGCTCGTGTGGAAGCTTTCGATTCAAAATGCATTTCTGTTGTTTGTTTTGTAGCTTTATGCCTATGGAAAAACTGATTTCACTAATCCGCGACATAGCCAGGGTTCCTTCCTTTTCCTCGTATGAGGAGCATATTCACGATCTGATATTCCGCTTCATGGAATCCGTTCCCGGAGCGAATGGAGAACGTGTTCCCGACAACAACCTCGTTTTTCAGGTGCCCGGAGATGACAACCGGCCACCGGTTGCACTTACGGCCCATCTTGACAAAATCAATCATTTTGGCACTTCTCCGCCAGAAGTACTGCCGTTTGAGCAGGACGATGAGCGGCTTACAGGGCAGCTGGATAATGCCGTTGGACTGGCTCTTTGCATCTCCCTTGCACGGCTCAGCGCCGGGCGATCCTTTCCGCCACTCATGCTGCTTTTTTCGGAAATGGAAGAGAGTTTTGGCCTGAAAAACCATCCTCACCTGCTCAAAAACGTGGGTAAGGGGCTTTATCATGGCATGGGAGCCGAGCGTATCTCCCGGTTTCTGCTCCGTGAACATCTGCTGCCATCTGCGGTGATCACGCTGGATACCACACCTCTGTTCAAGGGGGATCCGGGAGTGGCGCTGTACAGCGGTCATTGGGAGTTCACCGGGCAGCAGCCGACAGACAGGGAGCGTGAACGCACCGAGCGGGTCCGTGACCAGTTTCTGTCCATCGATCCCGACCTGTATCTGTCCAACAACACGAATGATTACCTTCACTACGGTGCGGAGCTGAACAAGGGTGGGCAAACTGATATCCCTTCGCTGGCTTTGGAGCCGGCCATATTCCCCTACCACCAGAAAAACGAGTCGGTGTATCTGAAGGATATTGCCCGCGTTCACGACATCATGGTCCGATGGCTTGAACGGTCCGGTCAAGGTATTTGATCTGATATTTTCGTATGTTGTAAAGTTGCAATGATTCAACGATAAACCCAGGTTTCAACCCCATGCTTTACCAGGAAAAATTTTATTATCTCTGTCATGTGCCATTGAGTGCCGAAAGTCCAAAAGACGTCGATATCGTCCAGAAGGCAGCGGACTCGGCAGAATTCTCACAGCTCTTCGAAAAGTACGAACAGCTTCGCTCGCACGCTTTTAATGAGGACGGACTTTACAGTGTGATCCGCGCCGATGACATCTATATCCTTATCCGGACAGGCTCTCCTGACGAGGCACGTGAGGAGGCATTTGAGGAGGCGCGGGCCGGACTCATCACCAATCTTGAGCATCGGGTCATGCAGAACAAGGACAAGAATGCCGTTGAGATCCTCAGAAATGTCCATAATGTGGAAATGAGTATCTGAAATCCATGACCGCCGAACGGCCCGATCCGTTAAAGCCCAGGCTTCTCGCTCTTTCCGAGGAGATTGTGGACCTGTCCGACCGCCTTGAAGAAGCGGAAGCAGGAAATGATGACCGGCAGGCGCACCACTCTGTGAAACGGCTGCGCAGCATCGGCAACGAACTGGTAGATTGTCTGGAGCAGGCCACCGGCGACGATCTGGCTTTTGCACGGTTCATGATGGGGTCGGTCTGCAGCCTTCTCGGGTTTTGGGAAAAGGCGGAGTCATCCTACCGGGGGGCACTTGAAGTCTGGCCCGACCACGTGGGGCTGCTCAACGAATTGTTTGACGCCCTGGTGGCGCAGCGCAAATATGCCGAAGCAGAAACGGTGATCCGCCAAAGTATCCGTCATGGCGGCGAAACGCCGCTCATACTCCGGAATCTCGCTGCTGTGCTGGTGCACCTGAAAAGGGTCAATGAGGCAAGGATAATGATGATCAACTGTACTGCCCGGTTTCCCAATGACGCTGAGAGCAGGGCTTTTTTGAAGCAGCTTGACTCGCCTGTTTCGAGTTAAATGCCGATATCATGAAAAAGAAGAAAAGGTATGTGACGCTGAATGCCCGAAGCCGGGCCGGGATCCTGTATGAGGACTCCCAGGTTATAGCGGTCAACAAGCCGGCCGGCATACTGACGGTACCCATTTCCGGTATGAAGTCAGCCAATATGCAGGAAGCTCTGGACCGTTATCTTGAGCCTCAAAAGCGCAGGGCTCAGACAGTGCATCGCATTGACAGGTATACCAGCGGAGTGGTGCTGTTTGCCAAGAGCACGCGGGCGCGGACCCGCCTTATGGAACAGTTCCGGAATCATCAGCCGGCCAGGATCTACCTTGCACTGGTGCGAGGCGTCCCGGATCCACCCGAGGGAGAGCTTGTTCACTACATGAAACGCATCAAGGACGGGTTTCGTAATGTCATTGTTCCGGAAGGGGATCCCGACGGTACGAGAGCACGGCTGTTATACCGGGTTATCGAGCCGTTTCGTGATACGTCACTGGTGGAGGTGGCCCTGGATACCGGCCTGAAAAACCAGATCCGGGTGCAACTTGCGGATATCGGCCACCCCACTGTCGGTGACCGCCATTATGCCGGTGACGAGCAGGAGGAGAAGCTGATCGACCGGCAGGCGCTTCATGCGTCCCGGCTGGAATTCCACCATCCGGCAACGGGAGAAATTGTTGGTTTGGAGGCGGAAATACCCAAAGATTTTAAGCGGCTTATCGCGTATTATAGGAGAAAGTGAGAAACAGGTGAGAAGAAGTATCAGAACGAATTGACCTTGGCTAATGTTGACCGAATGACAGCTCTGAACAAGTAGGTTTCAACCTGTAATTATTAACTGAAACAAGCAGAAAAAAGGAGACGATTATGAGTACACTACTGGATAAGTCCGAAAGTATCAATATTGGAATCACCGATGAGCAGCGCAGCGAAATTTCAGAAGCCCTTGGCCACCTTCTGGCCGACTCCTACATGCTCTACCTGAAGACGCACAACTATCACTGGAACGTGACCGGGATGAATTTCCAGTCCCTGCACGCCATGTTTGAAGAGCAGTACACGGAACTTGCCCAGGCCATCGATGACATTGCCGAGCAGATCCGTTCGCTGGGACATTTTGCTCCGGGGTCCTTCAAGGAGTATTCCAAAATGACCACGATCACGGAAGAAGAGGGGCTGCCGGATGACCGCACCATGGTAAAAAAACTGCAGGAGGCCAACGAGGCAGTAATCCGTACGGCCCGCAAGGCCTTGCCGGCTTGCGAGAAGGCGGGCGACGAGGCCACACTTGATCTGGTGACCGAGCGCATCCGCACACACTCGAAAGTCGCATGGATGCTTCGCAGCCATCTTCAGTGATATTCCTAAAGACGAGGAATCTGTCCATTGAAACCAAGTGACACAACACGGATTCATGAAAAAGGCAGGCTGACATTGTCGGTCTGCCTTTTTTTCTATAGCGCTCATGCCGTTTAAAAAACAATAATCTGCTTGGATAAATACCGTAATATGATGTACATTTTCCTGTCATAGCTGTTGCCTGGTGACAGATCAGGCGACTTGGGGGAACAGCTTTATCAACGATGGATGTGCAATAATTGGAAAATATACAGCATAGAAAGCGGAACAAACAGAGAAACGATACTCTAATAGGAGATTATCATGGAAAATCTTGAAAACATAGAAGGAATCGTGGCCGAGGTGGTGGTGCCGTATGGTCTCAATATCGTAGGCGCGGTCGTCATACTGATCATTGGTTGGCTGATTGCCAGCTGGGCGAGCAAGCGTGTCAGAAAGGCATGCGACAAATCGGAACGTATTGACAAAACCCTGACGCCAATTCTTTCGCAGACGGTGAAAGTTCTTATTCTGATAGCCACAGTGATTGCCGTACTCAACCGGTTCGGTGTGGAAACCACGAGCCTTGTGGCACTTTTGGGTGTGGCCGGACTTGCCGTTGGCCTGGCCTTACAGGGTACATTGAGCAATTTTTCCGCTGGAGTGATGCTGATGCTTTTCCGCCCGTTCAATGTCGGCGATGCGGTCAATATCAGCGGGGTTTTGGGCGTGGTGGATGAAATCGGTCTGTTTTCCACGAAAATGCATACATTTGACAATATATTCATGATCATCCCGAACACCAATATTTGGGGTGCCAATATTTCGAACTTTTCAACCAATCCCACACGCCGGATCGATATGGTCTTCGGTATCAGTTACACTGATGACATCAACAAAGCCATGAAGATCATCCGGGAAGCGCTGGATGCCGATGAGCGTGTCCTCAAGGATCCCGAACCCATGGTGGCCGTCGGTGAGCTCGGCGACAGCTCGGTGGATATTTTTGTGCGGCCGTGGTCCAAGGCTTCCGATCTCTGGCCTGCCCGGTTCGCACTGATCAAGGATATCAAAGAGCGCTTTGACAAGGAAGGCATTTCCATTCCGTTTCCGCAGCGGGATGTGCACCTTTTCCAGGAAGAGAAAGCAAAGAAATAGTTTAACAACAAACGTTGTCGTCCACCAGTAAAGCCTTGCAGCAGCTATGCAGTATTATTACAAGAAAACGGTCCTGGTTTCCGGTGCTTCATCGGGAATCGGGATCGCTTTTTGCAAGGAACTGGCATCATCTGGTGCCAGCCTGGTGCTGACTGCCAGAAGGGAAGACCGTCTGGAAGCCCTCGCCAGGCAATTGAGAGCCAGCCATGACTGCGATGTAACGGTTATCCCGTGCGACCTTTCGGACCCGGAG
>SKUI01000251.1 GCA_007122185.1 Rhodothermia bacterium
CACCGAAATCCCCGAATTGGGCCCCATCGGTTTGTGGAGGATGCTCTCCGACAAAAACACGCGCAAAGCACTTGGCCTGCTGTCCATCCTCACCCATGAAATTGGCGGTCATCTCGACGAGATTGATATGGAAGCAGTGGAAGAATTTGAACGCAAATACAGGAAAGGCAAAAAATGAAGACATACAAAGAACACGAGATCGTGATCGTGGGCGGCGGCACCGGGGGCATTATGGTCGCAGCGCAGCTCCTTCGCAGAAACCGGGAGCTCGACATCGCCATCATCGAGCCTGCTGAAAAGCATTACTATCAGCCTGCGTGGACCCTGGTGGGTGCCGGTTCGTTCGATATGGAGGAGACCATCCGGCCGATGGCGGACTGCATACCCGCACGGGTCAAATGGATCAGGGACAAGGTGACGACGTTCCGTCCGGATGAAAATGAGCTCGAAACGGCCAAAGAGGTCGTGATCACTTACCGGTATCTCGTGGTTGCGCCGGGCATCCAGGTCAACTGGGATGCCGTAAAGGGATTGCCCGAGGCGATCAATACAAACGGGGTTTGCAGTGTTTACGAGGTGGACAAGGCACCGTACACCTGGAAAGTGCTCTCTTCCGTGAAAGATGGGAAGATACTTTTCACGCAGCCCAACACTCCGGTCAAATGCGGCGGCGCTCCTCAGAAAATCATGTACCTGGCTGATGAAGCCCTGCGGAGGCGGGGCGTCAGAAAGAATCTGGAGCTCCATTTCTTTTCTCCCGGATCGGTGGTGTTTGGTGTGGAGGTCTTTGCCAAAACCCTGCGGAGGGTCATCAAGGAAAAGGACATTCAGGTCCATTTTGCCCATAATCTCGTGGAGATAAAAGGCGAAGAGGGGATTGCGGTTTTCGATGTTACCGACAAGGACGGAAAGGTAACCCGAAAGGAAGTGCCGTTTCGCATGATACATGTCGTGCCGCCGATGAGCTCCCCTGATTTTATCAAAAACAGCCCCATAGCCATCCAGGATGGCGACCTGAAGGGTTGGCTTGATGTGGATCATAATTCGATGCAGCACAATCGCTATCCGAATATCTTCTCACTGGGGGATGTCGCCGGCGTGCCGACGGCCAAAACCGGCTCTGCGATCCGCAAGCAGGCCCCTGTGGTGACGGATAACATCCTGAAATTGCGCAAGGCGGCAGAGCTGGATGAGGAACCCGAGGCACTGAACACATCCTACAACGGTTACAGCTCCTGTCCGCTGGTTACCGGCTACGGGAAAATGGTGCTTGCGGAATTCGACTACAACAACGAACCCGATCCCACCTTCCCGTTTGACCAGAGCGAAGAGCGCTACGACATGTATGTGCTCAAAAAGTTCGGCCTGCCGTGGATTTATTGGAATTTGATGCTGAAAGGCAAAGCTTAGAAGGGATAGGCTTGTCCCCCATGGGAATTTTGACTTGAGATAGGATTGTCGGTCAATGAGCCTGAAACGCCTCCAATTTAAAATACCTCCAGTTTGAAATCCTGGAACATTCAGGTACCATGGGTACGCTCTTTTTAAAGCAATCCATCAGGTCTTAAAGAAATCACGAAATCGCAGAATACATGATCACATCCGTTGTCAAAAACAGTACGTTTATCTGCATGCTTATCACTCTCGTCTCTTTTCCCGGTAAAGCAGATGCCCAGTCGGAGATCACGATTGAGTCGCTGAGAGATATTGTGGACAGGCGAACAATGATCCGAACCATCAGGGAAGTGGAAACCGCTGGCTCGCCCTGTCTTTTTGAAGATTTCAAGGCGGGACACGTAACCCTTTCGAATAATGTCAGGAGCGAGACCTTTTTGATGAACTATAATGTGCATGAGGAAAGTGATTCCCGTTTTGTGCTCATCCTTGATCAGTTATTCTTTGAACCCTTTGCCGTGGAAGTAGGCGGCGGCACGTATGCCGGACATGAGAGTCGTGTGGAGCATCGGCTCAAACTTGAAATGAATTATCTGATCTGGGACAATGTGAGCGGGGAAGCAGTAGAATGGGGTAATCTGGATATCACCAACCGGTTTGATGCAATGGACAAGGATGGATCCTACGCTGCGATCTTGCAGGAGGCTCTTGGCAAGATCATGATGAGCACGCCTTTCAGTTAAGGTATTAGACTACCGGTCAACGTATCTGAAAGGATCGGTTGATGTTGAATCCGAACCGGAATTCAAATTCCGGATAATTTCCGTTTGGACCCGCCAGAAGGTAGGCATCATTCAGCGCCCTTGCGTTTGAGAAGAAGATCTGGAACACGTGTCCGCCGGTTTCCATGTCAAGACCGATGGCAAAATTCTGGTTCACGGCTTCAGTTTCAAATCGGTAGGATGGCACGTACTGGACCGTAACAGACGACCGGCTGGTAAATTTGTAGCGCGATCCCATGCCTGCCCCGGCAAAGATCTCATCGGTATCGAGGGGATCTTCGATTCTCAGGAGCGGGTTGGTCCGGCTGAAAGCGGCAATGGCCGGGACGAGCAACAGGCTGAGCCGGTCATTGAATTTTCGCGAGACCGGCAGTGCCAGACTGAGCTGGTTGCGATCCGAAAAAGGGTAGGTCTGATTCAGGAACGTATAATCCTCGGTCATCCATCCGGCCGTCAGGACCAGTCCGGCGGACACCGGAGAGCCGCTGCCCGTCATCTGCTGCAGGTACAGATACCGGAACCCCATGTCGTAGACCTTGTCCATGCTCGAACGTGCGGCGAAGACAGAGAATCTGTCACTAATGCCGTACTCCAGGCTGAAGCGGATGTTGGCGCCCTGATCCAGGCCCCAAAAATCCGTGATACCGTTCTCCACCGTGCCAAAGGCATGCATGATGCTGTAGTAGAGTTCTCCTGCTGCCAGTGGTTCCGTAGTATTCAGCTGGATGTGTCTGGAGGTCGGCAATGTCAACTCAACCGGTCTGTTCTGCACAACACGTTCCCTGGTCAGCTGGGCTGTCGCCTCGCTTGCTGCAAGCAGCGGCAGTGTCAGAGCAATGGCAATCAGGCAAGGTTTAATTTTCATCATGCGGCCTCAGCAGAATGTCGATGTTAATGGTTTGCACATCACTCAGTTCGTAAAACAGTATACTTGGACGGTCAATGTCGAAGTCATCCAGCAATATTTCCCATCCGGCTCTGACGCGGATGCCCTCATCAGTCGCTTCCAATGTACCGGAAACGGTCATGTCACGGGATATTTCGCGCATTGTAAAACTTCCTGTTACGGTCGCCGTTTGTTCTCCTTCCATTTCCGGGTCGAAATCTGATGTGAGCGTCCCTCCGAATTCGGCAAAAGGATATTTGTCCGTTTCCAGGTAGACCTGGCGCATGTCGCGGTCGCGCCTTCTGTTGCCCGTGTCGAGCGATGCCAGGTCCACAAAGAAATCAACCTCGCCTGTTTCCAGATGGATGAGCCCGGCAAGGTTGTCGGAAGTCCCCTTGAACTCCAGCAGGGGGGCGGTGGAGATGAATTCCACATATCCATCTGTTGCCATGTAGGTTTGCGCGACCGCGGGTTTGCCGAAAAACAGCAGGCATCCCGTGAGTATCAAGTAGAAGACGGATCGTTTCACGGTTATTTTGTTATGGTGACGATGTTGCCCTGACGCTGAACGGCGAACTCGGGCAGATCCCTTCCGGCGGGACCGCTCACAAAGGACCCGTCATTTTCGAAGACGGAGTTGTGACAGGTGCAGATGAACCGCTGGTTTTGATACTGCCAGTTGTTTCGGCAGCTTGCGTGCGGACAGACATCGGTGAACGCCCGGATCAGATCGCCATCAATATTTACGACAATTACGGAAGCCTGACCGAGTACCATCCATCCGCCTGCCTGTCGAAGTGGTGACAGTGAATCGTCATCGAGATTCAGCCGGACGGTATTTCCATCGATGGTTATGGCTTCGTTATTATTGTTTCCGTTTTCAGGCAGTTCATCATCATTCGAGCTGGTTACATCACAGCTGGCCAGTGAGATACCAAGGAATGCAAAGAGGGCGGTTGAACCAGCCGTTCTTAAGAACTCTTTTCGGTCCATCCCGTTGCGAATATCTTTATCGATTGAATTGTCCATGAGGATTTACTCTTGTTCGTTGGTTTATTTGCGCTTACAAAAGCATAATCTTCTAACCACCCAAAAAGCAATACGGTTCCAACGGGTCTGCTCACACGATTGAAACCTCAATCAACGGTAAGATTTTGATATCTTTAGCTCTTGGCGTGTATGATGTTATCCTTTATGCAAAGAAGGAGTTGACATCCACGGCATTTCGGCTTACTATTGATATGCAACAGGTTCCCGTTTGTGACTCACAATCGGGATGAAAAGGGAATCCGGTGAGAATCCGGAACTATCCCCGTAGCTGTAAGCTCCATAAAAACCTTCAGCAACTCTTTGCCACTGTCCATTCGGTTGTGACGGGAAGGCTGCTTAAGGGGAGCAAGTCAGAAGACCTGCCTGATTGCTGTGAGTTCAGGCTTTCGGAGGAAAGGCCGGGAATGTAGGACCGGTGCATTGAAGCTTGCCAGGCAGCCGACCACCCGGAGCACCGTCTATATCGCCCATCTTTTTTCGTTCACGAAAGCTCATCGGTTCAATCCTTAATCCATATATTAATGACCATGAGCAAAACAATCTATCTACTGCTTTTGCTGGTTTTGTTGCGTGTGCCCGTGCTACAGTCGCAGCCAGCACTCCCGCCGGAATCAGCAACAATACTGCAACCTGTGACTTCACTGAAACCGGTTACTTCTCTGCAACCTGTGACCTCACTGCAACCTGGAACATCGCTGCCATCTGCGGAACTGCTGCACACCACGGTATCAACGCAAAGCGCGGCATCCTTGCAATACGCGGGACCGTTGCAAACTGGAGGGTCGACGCAGTACGCTGCATCCTTGCAATACGCCGTAACTGATTCGATCGAGCTCGACCAGATCGTAATCACCGCGTCCAAAATCCCGCTTTCACTGCGGGAAACCACCAAGCCGGTGCTGATCATCGACCGGCAGGAGATCGAGCAAAACGGCAGCCGGAACCTGGGCCAGCTGCTCCATCAGCAGAGCGGCATCCGGATCAATGATGCCTTCGGTTCACCGGCAAACGCACAAACCCTGTTCATGCAGGGTGCTTCGGGTCCGTACACGTTGATTCTCGTCGATGGTCTGCCCGTAACGGATCCATCGGGCACCGGGGGAACATATGATCTGCGGCTGCTGCCGTTGAACAATGTGGAGAGGATCGAAATCCTCCAGGGAAGCCAGTCCACCCTCTACGGCACCGATGCCATTGCCGGCGTGGTGAACATCCTGACCAGGAGCGGAGACGAGGGGCTTGTGAACGGCAGCGGTCAGCTCTCATACGGAACACACAATTCCTTTCAGGCATCGGCGGACATAAACGGCACCGTTGCCCGGAAACATTCCTACACACTCAATTTCAATCGGGAATCGAGTGAGGGATTCAGCGCGGCTGCCGATCCGGACAATACCGGCACGTATGGTGATGACGGATTCCGTTCCAACTCATTCTATGGGAAGGCCGATATCAGCGTGACGGATGGGCTTACCGTTTCCCCGTTTTTCCACTATAATGACTTTGACGGTGACTACGATGCCGGAGCATTCCAGGATGCAGATAACGCCTACTCCCTCAACATGATCAACGCCGGATTCCAGACCTCGTTACGCAGGGGAAAGCTGGACGTCAACGGTGGTTATAATTTCACATCGACGGAAAGAGGCTTCTCCGACCAGTTCGGTGACAGTGCATTCGAGGGCATTTTCCACAATGCCGACCTGTTTGGAAGCTATGCGATTAATCCCTGGGTGTCAGTGCTCGGAGGCTTCCATTTCCAGCAGTCCATCATCCCGGCGACGGAAGATGCACAGGAGTTGAGCGCCCGGATTGCAAGTCCCTATGCAACCCTCTACGTAAAGGGGCTGCACGGATTCAGCACCGAGCTGGGATTTCGCCTGAACAGCCATTCCGAGTACGGAAATAATGCCACATACAGTTTTGCGCCGGCCTACCATATCACGGAAAACATCAAGCTGTTCGGATCCCTGACCACCGGCTTCAAGGTGCCGACGCTCAACGAACTGTTCGGACCGTTCGGTGCCAATCCCGAGCTGGACCCGGAAACCAGCCGTTATGTGAGCGTCGGAGTCGAGACCTACCTCCTGCAGCAGTCACTGAAGCTGCGGGCACAGTATTTCAGCCGTGAAATCGATGATGTGATCGTGTATACCTTTGACGGGGGATTTATCAATCGCGACCGCCAAAACGATTCGGGGATGGAACTCTCTGCCAACTGGATTGCCACCAGCAGCATCCGGATCGGCGGCTACTACAATTACACGGACGGCGAGCTCATTACCATCGACGACAGCGGGGAGGAGGAACGCCGGAGCAATCTGCTGAGAAGGCCGGTGCACAGTATCGGTTTGCATGTCGGTGTCAATGTGACCGACCAACTGTTCGTTCGCCTCGATGGCGAATACAACGGCGAAAGGACCGACCTTTTCTTCAATCCGGAGAGTAATTTTGCCGGGGAGGAGGTGACGCTCGATCCGTATACGCTGGTCAATCTGTATACGGAGTACCGGATCCCGGTGCTGCGGGCGGCCGTGTTCGCCGATATGCGGAATCTGCTGGATACCGGATTCACCGAGGTGTACGGATTCAACACCGCGGGATTCACCATAAGAGGCGGCGTCCGGGTCACATTGTGATGAGGCTGGCTCTCAATCGGAGTGGAGGGGTTGCAGGAATCGCGTGATGAGATGGTTGGATTGGCAACATGGGAATGGGTACCTTTCTGCATCCATCCACGTATCACCCTAACGAATTTCATGCCATGCCGGAACGCCATGTGCTGTTTTCCCGACTTCTTTTTCTTGGTGTGCTGATCCTGTGGACCGGCAACACGTCACTTGGCGCACAGGAGCTGAACCTGCCGCCCAGGTCCACCGACGCGCCGACGGGATCGGAGTTCAAGGAACAGGTCCGTAATCTTGCTCTTTCTGTCCGGGAAGAGGCCATTTTCGAGCAGGTAATGGCGGGCAACGTCCCCGGTTTTCTGAGGGAAATGGTGCCGGTCACCGTCAGCAGAACGCTTGACAAATCTGTTCCGGGGCCTGCAGATGGATTCGACACCGAATCTTTGAATGGATCCGGTTCCGGTACCGTGAACGAAGCTGTCACCGCGGCTGCCGGCGGATCCGCCGGCGCAAAGACCCTCGAGGTTACTTATTACGTGACGCCCGATTATCTTGCTGTGGGCAGCGAAGATGACTATTTCCTTATGCCCATGACGCCCATTCTGGCGCAACGCATCGCCTCCGCAACCGGCAGCTCAATGCCCACCCGCCGGATGGTCGATCAGATCTGGCAGGCGGCCCCGCTCAAGCTCCCTCCCCGCACCATCCCGCCGAGCGACCAGATGACCAGTATTCCAGTGATGTATGATCACCATCTGTTGGTGTGGGAGCAGCGTGAGCCGGTACTGGAGGAGCACCCGC
>SKUI01000018.1 GCA_007122185.1 Rhodothermia bacterium
GCAGGCCCCGGGGCGGTACGATGTGACCTGGGACGCATCCAACCATTCCAGCGGCGTCTATATTTACCGCATCGATGCGGGCGGGCTCTCCATCACGCGAAAAATGACCCTGGTCAGGTAATTGTAACTGTGATGATATCTGATTGTCAAAATTATCATAGTTGCAAGGGCATTTTTTTGTGCAGCACATTTTGAGCATCTCTATCCTTTGTAGTGTTCCAATAATCACAACTGTCATCATGTCATTTGTAAAAATTGAATGAATATGTTTACACTTTGTAATAATATTTAAAATTCTTATAATCCGGACTAGTATTAGAGTAGTATTTTAGGGGCATGTTGCTTGTGCTAAAAAATCACGTTGCCAGTTTTGGGGTATGGCTGTAAAGAACAACCGATGGTAGTGTGCTTCTTATTTGCCTGAACCAGTTATAAAAACGTATTCGCTCACATGACATAGTGAAAGACTGGTTTGACTTGTGTTTTTGCTTTAGGATTTGCCAAAACTTTAATTCTAAATGCCGGGGAGCAGGTATGAAAAAGTTACCAGGATATGTGATGGGGTTTGCCATTCTTATACTCATCATGTTTGTGTTGGTCGATAGAAACTTTGCACAAAGTCCGGAATTCGAACCGATTTGGAGTGTTACCACAAATGATGTTACTTGGTTTGGAACCAATACCGAAAGGGCCATTGCCTATCATGATGGTAAAGTCTACGTTGCAAGCAGGGGTGACGGAGCATTTGTGCGCATTTTGGATGCTGGCAATGGGGCCTATCTGGGTGAGCTTGATGCCTCGGGACTGACAGGGGGGGACGTAACATTCAACGGGCTCTCGGTTTCCGATGACGGCCGGATTTTTGCATCCAACCTGGCCGTTAACGCACAAAGCAATCCTTTCAAGTTGTATACATGGGACGATGAAGATAACGTCCAAAACGTCATCACCTGGAATGCCCCGGGCGCTTACCGTATGGCTGACAACATAACCGTAGTGGGTTCCGTGAGCGATGGCACCGCAGTAATCTATGCCGCTGTGGGTACTAGTCCCATAGTTTACAGATGGGTCATGGAAAGTGACGGTCTGGGCGGCTTCCAATTCATAAATGAGCCGCAGGAATTCGTTTTGCCAAATACTACTGCCTGGGGTACTCCTGCCCATGTGGCTCCGAAAGGGCCCGGCGAGGCATCCGGTTTCTGGGCAGGCGGCAGAAGTCTCGGGTATACCCGGTCCTTTATCGCATCGAATACTACCACCGGATATGGACGCTTTCCATCGGATGGCAACGGCTTAGGGAACCTTGCTATCGAGCTGAAGTCATTCGATAATGCCGAATACCTCTTTTTCATAAAGGGGACCAACAGGATTTATGTAAACGAGGTCGGTCCGGCCGGCGGGGTTTGGACTGTACGCGATGGAACCAACCTTGCCGAATCGGCCGTTCTGGGCTCGGGCGGCTCTAATATTCTCGGAGACCTTGCCGTAGCCGACATGGGTGACGGAACATTCAGGGTGTTCGCTTTGGTTACCAACGCAGGAGTATTCGCCCTGGAAATTCAGCTTGTGGAACCGGACGATCCAGATCCGGTTGTCATCGATCAAATCCCGTACTTTGAGGACTTCTCCGGAGTGGATCTCGATGGCGCTGCACATGCCGAAATTTTTCCGGATGGGTGGAACACAATAGGTGAGGTGCAGGTCAGCGCCTGGGGCGAAATAAGCGCGCAGGACCTGCGCTTTCCGAGTCCGACCGCCAATCCCATGGCTATTACCCCGGAAATCGATGAAGAAATCGACATTTCCGGACTAAATGTGAGTTTTGAAGCTCATTATGCAACCAATGGAGACGCAGGTGACCAGATTGACGTTGGATTTATGTCAGATCCCGGAAACGCCGCAACGTTTACCATCGCCGGGACAGTGACTCTGCAAAGGGAGGTCACCTTGTTTACCGTAAATCTTGCTACCTATGATCCTGAAAACGGCCGGCATATTGCATTCCGCGCCAGACGCGGGGGCTCCTGGAATTCACATTATCTGGGCAACATTCGCATCTATTCCGCCGATGATCTGCTTGTAACCGGTTCTTCCGGCTGGCGGATGCTCTCATCACCCGTTTCCGGTTCCACTGTTGCAGATATCGCCGGGCAAAACCAGGTCCAGGGCTTTGACGGTCTTGCCGCTTTCTACGGCGCCGAGGCTCCATCAGATATCGAAAATGCATCACCCAATCTCTATCTGGCATACAATGGTACCAGCTGGAGTGCCGCGGGAGCTCTCACAGATGAACTGGAATCAGGAAAAGGATTCCTGTGGTACATGTACGACAACGATATCGGTGTGAGTGTTTCGCTCCCGTTCCTGCTGTCCCCGGAAGGTTCAGAGCCTGTTGTTGATGTTTCAGTCAATCTGCACTCCGTCGGCAACAAATTCAATCTGCTCGGCAACCCGTACCAAAGCAGCCTGGATCTGTCCGGACTGGCTGGCTGGACCGGCGCCAACGGATTGGGCAGCTACATCGTCCAGGTGTGGGAAAATTCACAGGATGGTTGGCAGCAAGGCACCGGACACAGCGGCGAGTGGAAGCAGCTGGGTCCGGGTGGGGTTGATGGCGACATACTCGCCGCATGGCAAGGGTTTATGGTCGAAAACGATAATGCCGCCCAATTGGTCATTCCCGAATCCGCCCGTACCAGCGGTGGTACTTTCTACAAGGAGTCACCGCCGCAGATCAAAAGGCTCACTTTCGTACTCGATGGCGATAACCAGGCCGCCGGAATCCGCACACGCGACCGCGCACATGTGGTATTCTCAGACCAGGCCGCGCATGATTGGGACATGCTGGATGCATCCCAGCTCACGCCGCTGGCCGGCAGCTTCGCCACATTGAGTTTTGTCGGCGATAGAAACGGTGAAACCATTCTCAAATCCCAGGAATCCCGTCCTCTCGAACTGGAGAAGACCCTCGAACTGCCGGCATCGCTCAATGTCCACAACATGGGCGGTTACATGGCCATTTCATGGGTTGGACTGGATGAATTGCCTTCCGATTGGCAAATTACCCTTGTGGATCACGAAACCGGCACCGCAACGGACCTGAGAAGCGCCTCATCATATGAATTCCGGATGGATGCAGTTATAGAAAATCGCGCCATGGATGCCGGTGACGCCAAGCCGGATATCACCCCGCTTGTTGCAGGCGACCAGACGCAGCCACGTTTCACGGTAGTCGTCATGTCAGAACCGTTATCCACCGAAACACCGGCCGATCTGCCGAAAGAACTCACACTGGACCAGAACTACCCGAACCCGTTCAACCCGTCCACGGTGATCTCCTACGCAATGCCGGAGCAGGCACACGTCAGGCTGGCAATCTACGACCTGACAGGGCGCCGCATCAGCACACTGGTTGACGAACAGCAGGGGCCGGGACGTCACAACGTCACCTGGGATGCCTCACAGCTTGCCAGCGGTGTGTACATATACCGCCTGGAAGCCGCCGGGCAGAAGCAGACACGCCGCATGACCCTCATCAAATAAGACCATGTGGCCTTGCAGAAATTGATGACAATAGAAATCACCCAACCTGTACGAATATGAATTCAAAAAAACTTCTACTTCTGACCTTCACTTTTCTGTTAGTCGTGCTCGTGATGCCCGCCATGAACCAGATTGTTGCAGCCGCCCAGGTGCCGCCGCCGCACCTTCCCGGTGCGCCGGATCAGTCACCGCTCTGGGGCGGAGCACTTGTTATTCTCGCCGGCACCCTGTATGCGATATGGCGTCTACGAAAAACCGCGAAATAACATCCAAACCCATAAACCAAATGCTGTAACTCTGCAATTACAAGCCGCCAGTGGCCTCAGGACCGTTGGCGGCTTTTCTAATACCCCTGCCCATGCTATCATCTGCGGTTCTCTTCCTTTCGTTGTTACTCCTGTCAGCGGCACCGGCCCATGCATCGCAAAACAAGGACGGCGCGCTCCTCGACGATCCCGGAAACCACCCGAAATTCGAATTCCGAAGTGCCTGGGTCACCACGGCCTGGAGCCTCGACTGGCCCACCGGCAGCACTCCCGCCGCGCAGCAGCAGTCGATGCGCGACATTTTGGACCAGCTCGAAGCGCAGCACATGAATGCCATCGTCTTCCAGGTGTCAGCGCGTGGTGACGCCTACTACCAGAGCGACCGCCTTCCCTGGGCCTACAACCTCAGCGGCACGCCGGGCGAAGATCCCGGATGGGACCCGCTCCAGTTTGTCATCGACGAGGCGCGCCGGCGCGGAATGGAAGTCCACGCATGGTTCAACGTGTTTGCCGTCGCCTACGGATCGGGCAATGACAGTCCGGCCTCCGCCGACATCCCCAATATTCGCTTTACCCAGCCGGACTGGATGGAGGCGGACGGATGGATGAACCCGGGCATTCCCGGCGCACGCCAGTGGCAGGTCGACAACGTGATGGAGCTGGTATCCAATTACGATATCGACGCCGTCCACTTTGATCGCATCCGCTACAATACGGGTGGATACGGTCGCGACCCCGATCTGATGGCGCAGTACAATCCCGACGGCATCATTGGGCTGGACAACTGGCGGCGCCACAACGTCTCCGAATTCGTCCGCCTGGTCCATGAAGGCATCCAGCAGATCAATCCGGACATAAAAATCGGCGCGGCGCCCACCGGGCACTACAATGCCGAAAGCACCGACGGATGGGCAGCACAGCTTGGGTACAGCAGCGTGTTCCAGGACAGCCGCTACTGGGCGCAACAGGGCTGGGCAGACTACCTGGCGCCGCAGATCTACTGGGACATCGGTACAGTGGAGCCGCCCCGGTTTGCGTATATCGTGCAGGACTGGGTCACAAACCGGCAAAACGACCGTCATCTGTACATTGGCCATGCCCCGTACAAGCAGGAGGTCCTGGCTGAATTGAGCGATCAAATTGCCATTACGCGCACAGCAGGCGCTGAGGGGCAGGTCTTCTTCCGGAATCAGAATATTGTTGGATACGATTTTTCCTCTGTCTATCCTTTCCGTGCCGTGGTCCCGCCGATGCCATGGCGCAACATGCAGGCACCCGGCGCAGTGCAGAACCTGGCCGCCGTCCCATCCGGTGACGAGGTGCTGCTTACATGGAATCCACCCGCACCGGAAGGGGAGGATGGGCCTGTTGACCGCTTCGTCATCTACCGGGTTCAGGAGACCGGCGTGACCGATCCGGCGTCTGTCCTGGAAGATCCCTCGAATATTATAGCACTGACCGGGGAAACGTTTTTCATGGATGAAGGTCAGGGCACCTGGTTCGTGACAGCGCTGAGCAGGAACAACGTGGAGGGGCCGGCGGGCAGTGTGGAAATCGGCGGCGACCCCGATCCCGATGCAGAATGGGAGCGCTCGGTTGCCTCGGGTACGCTGCCAGCATGGTTCGGAAACAACACGGAGCGCGCGATGGCCTATGTGGATGACGGATACCTGCTGGTGGTTTCAGCTCCGGCTTTTTCGGCGGACGTGCACGTCCGGCTGCTCGATGCGGCCACAGGAGCCGACGCAGGCAGCATGGACCTCTCCGGCCTCACCGGCTCCGGCGTTTTCCACATCAGTGACGTGCTTGTGAGTGACGACCAGCGCACCTTCCTGACCAACTACGGCCGCACCACGGCGCACGGATTCCGCGTGACCATGTTCGATGATGTTGGGGACAGCGATCCGCAGGTGGTGCTTCTGGATACCGAAACGCTGGGCCAGGACGCCTGGCAGCTGGCACGCTCGGCATCCATCACGGGCAGTTACACCGACGGCACGGCGACCATCCTGGCAGTCAGCGACGCCGGGAACCTGATGGCACGGTACACGCAAACCGCGCCCGGACAACCCTTTGATCCGGTGCCGGAAACGTTCGAACTGGAACACAATGTGGGCACTTCCCCTGTGGTATCGGCCGCGCGTCCGGGAAGGGTGCCGTTCTACCAGACCGGCGGCGGGCAGCCTGTGCGCAAATACGACGCCTTCGGGCGGTTTATCGGGGCCATACCGACCAGCGTGGTGGGTACCGGTACGACCCGGGTGGATGTGTTGGGCGCCTCCACAAGCGGTGATGACCTTCTGGCAGTGTTTGATTTTACGACGTCATCGGCGCGTCTGGTCCATGTCCCCGGAGGTGACCCGACCGTTGCCCAGGTGGTGGCATCAACTCCCTCGCTGGGCGGTGCTTCAAACACAAACGGGACGGGTGCAATCCATTTCGAACCGCAGGACGGGGGTTTTCACGCTTATGTGCTGACGACAAACAACGGCATCGGCCGGGCCAGCATCGCCTATCCCGTTGACTTCATGGACCAGCCGGCCCGACACCTTGCCGGTACATCCGGCTGGCGCATGCTTTCCGTACCGGCCGGCGGGTTTTCGGTGGGCGACCTTGCCATCCAGAACCAGCTGCAGGGTATTGCCGGGCTTGCCGCATTTTACGAAGAGCATGTTCCGGGCGGCGCACCGCAGGATATCGAATCCGTCGCGTCCAACATCTACACGGGTTATGAGGATGGATGGCAGCCGGCAGTTTCGCTGGATGATCCGTTGCTCCCGGGGCGCGGATTCCTGTGGTATCTCTACGACAACGACGAAGCGGTAAGCCGAAAGCTGCCGTTCCACGTATCGGCGGCAGGTCCGGCTGTGACAACGGACGTCGCCGTACCGCTTCACACCGAAGGCGACGGATTTCAGCTGCTTGGCAATCCGTTCCATGGCGGGCTGGATCTGTCGGGTCTGCCCGGCTGGACAGGCGCTGACGGGCTTGCAAGCTGGGTAGTGCAGGTCTGGCAGAATGACGAGTCCGGCGAAATCTCCGACGGAGGGCATTCCGGCCGATGGGTGCTGCTGGGCCCGGGTGGCGTAGACGGTCAGATTCTGGCTTCCTGGCAGGGATTCATGATCCACAACAGTACCTCCCATGAACTGGTCATGCCCGCATCCGCGCGCACCGATGGCGGCGTTTTTTACAAACCGCATGGTGATATGCAGCACAAAGTGGTACATGGCCATTACCGTTCGCAGCACGGGATCTCAACGGGCACTGCAGCCGGGCGCCTCTCAGCCGCGAAAAGTTCATCGAGTCACCATGCAGCCAGGCAATATTCCTCCGTGAACCGATCAACCGGGAGTGGACCGGTGCGTCAAAATCAGCTTGTGCTGACGCTGGAGGGAGTGGACGAGGAGACCGGGCTGGCTTTGCGCGACCAGGCATCGCTTTTGTTTGATCAGCGGGCAACGGATGGATGGGATCCGCTTGATGCGCTTCAGCTTTTGCCCCTGTCCGAAACATGGGCCGTGCTTGCTTTCCATGGCGAGCTTAACGGCAGTGAAATCAATAAAATACAAGAGTCCAGACCGGTTGATTTGCAAGGCAGAATATCAGTTCCGCTTGTATTGGATGCCCGCGGGGC
>SKUI01000173.1 GCA_007122185.1 Rhodothermia bacterium
TATGTCGTCCCCGCCACCACGCTGGTCCGCGAGCAGCTCAAGACCACGTACTTCGACGGTGAGACACTCTGGAACATCTTCGTGGAGGCCGGCGCCCACATGGGCGAGGCTTCCTGCGCGGCCTGCCTTGGCGGTCCTTCCGATACGTTCGGACGCCTGCAAAGCGAGGAAATCTGCATCTCCACTACCAACCGGAATTTCCCGGGACGGATGGGTTCCAAAAAAGCACAAGTCTACCTGGCATCGCCCTACACCGTGGCCGCATCGGCCATCACCGGCAAGATCACCGATCCGCGCGAATACCTCCCCGTTGAGGAAAACATCTCGGCCGGAGGTGCGTCATAATATCCGGCGATGCGTCACCTTATCCGGCGATGCATTTTCATACCCGAAGGTGCGCCATGATACCATGAGCTGGATGCGCCGATCTGAACGGCATCTTCAAACAAATTGTAATCTCCAACAACAAGTTTATCCCTTAAATCGATTTCATTCCAATGAACAAGACCATCAAAGGAAAAGCGTTTGTCGTGGGCAACGACATCGACACCGACCAGATCATACCCGCCGAACATCTTGTCTACAGTCTGGATGATCCCAAGGAGCGCCGGTTTTACGGCAGATATTCGTTGTCTGGTGTGCCGGAAAAGGAGTCCGGACTTCCGCATGGCGGAATTCCCTTCACCGCGCCGGACAAGTTCACGTCCGAATTCAAGGTCATCATAGGCGGCAAGAATTTTGGATGCGGCTCCTCACGCGAGCACGCTCCTTTTTCCATTCAGGAAGCCGGCGCCGAAGCGGTCGTGGCCACCGGATACGCACGTATTTTCTATCGAAATGCCGTGGACGGTGGATTCATCATTCCGTACGAAAGTCACGATGATCTTGTCGAAAACATTTCCACCGGTGACGAAGTGGAGATCGACGGCGAACTCAACATCATTAAAAACCTGACCACAGGCAAAAGCTATCCGCTGAAAAAGCTCGGCGACGTTATTGATATTGTGGAAGCCGGTGGTATTTTCAAATATGCGGCCAGGCACGGGATGATCTGATGTCGGAATCGCTTTCCCGCCTGGAATTTCCCATCCGGAATTTCCAGCACATGGCGTGGGATTCCAATCGGCTGAGTTTCGGCCGACCGGATTACAGACCGTGGAAAAATCCATAAGAACCTTATTGTTTCACCATACATGAGCAAATACATTGTGCTGCTTCCCGGCGATGGCATTGGCGTGGAAGTGGTAGGAGAAGCCAAAAAAATTATTGATTACCTGTCGGAGCGATACAACATGGGCATCCGGACCGGGACCTACCTGGTAGGAGGAGCAAGTCTCGAAAGCTGCAATGAACCCGTCAAAGATGAAGTGGTGGATGCGTGCCTGAAAGCCGATGCCGTACTCCTTGGTGCCGTGGGCGGACCGAAATGGGATGATTATCCCGCTGAAAAACGTCCCGAAAAGGCACTGCTTCGTCTGCGCAAGGAACTCGGATTGTATAACAACCTGCGTCCGGTTACCGTTTTTGATTCGCTGAAAGACGCCTCTCCCCTGCGTCCCGAAGTCGTCGACGGGGTGGATTTGCTGGTGGTGCGCGAGCTCACCGGCGGGCTCTATTTCGGCCAGCCGAAAGGCATTTCGGAAGAGGACGGCATCGAAGTCGGCGTCGACACCATGCGCTACTCGGTCCCCGAGATTGAACGGATTGCCCGGGCCGCTTTTGATGCCGCACGCGGACGCCGCAGCAAGGTGACTTCGGTGGACAAGGCTAACATCCTCGCCAGCTCCCAGCTCTGGCGCAAAACCGTGGAACACATAGCCCGCGAGTACCCGGATGTGACTCTGGAGCACATGCTTGTGGATAATTGCGCCATGCAGCTCATCCGCAATCCCTCACAATTCGATGTAATCCTCACCGAGAACATGTTCGGGGATATCCTGAGCGACGAAGCGGCCATGCTGACCGGTTCAATCGGGATGCTGCCCTCGGCCAGCCTCGGTGACGGTCCCGGCATGTACGAACCGGTTCACGGATCCGCTCCTGATATAGCCGGACAGAATGTCGCAAATCCGCTGGCGACACTGGCTTCTGTCGCCCTGATGTTCCGATATTCACTTGATCATGAGGATGCAGCCCGCGACCTCGAATCGGCCATCAGCCATGTGCTGGACAATGGATTCAATTGCAAGGACATGAGCCGCCACGCCCGCAATGTGCTGTCTACCTCTGCCATGGGCGACCAAATCCTGAAATCACTCAAACAGATTCACACACCTGCCTAGGTTCTTCGCCATGCTGAAAGGAAAAAAAATCGCCATCATCGGTGCCGGAAAGATGGGTGAAACACTGGTCACCCGACTGCTTTCCACCGGCACACTCAAGAAAGAGCAGCTTTATGTCACAGCCAAGCACGACTCCCGCATTGCCTATTTCAACGAGAAATTCGGCGTCAAAGGATCCACAGATAATGCGAAGGCGGTCCGTGATGCCGACATCATCCTGCTCTGTGTCAAGCCGCAGATCGCACCGAAGGTTATTGCCTCCATCAGGGAGTCCATCAACGCCGAACAGCTTGTGATCTCGATCATGGCCGGCTTCACGATCGCGCAGCTTCAAAAAGCCTTAGTGCTTCCCCTGCCGGTCATCCGCGCCATGCCCAACACCCCCAGTGAGATCGGGGCGGGAATGACGGTTCTGGCTTCCGGCAACAAAACCAACGGGGAGCAAATCCGGTTTGCAGAAGCCCTTTTTGGTGCCGTAGGCAAGACCATGGTGCTGGATGAGAAATACTTCGATGCCGTGACCGGGTTGAGCGCCAGTGGTCCGGCCTTCATCTATGTTGTCATCGAAGCACTGGCCGAGGGTGGAGTCAAGTGCGGCCTTCCGCGCGATGTGTCCACGGCTCTTGTAGCCCAGGCCTGCCTCGGGGCAGCACGTATGGTGGCGGAGACCCACCAACATCCGGCCATCCTCAAAGACCATGTTACCACACCGGCCGGATGTACCATTGACGGCCTGCTCAAACTGGAGGAAGGCGGGATCCGCGTCACCATGATCAAAGCCGTGGATGAAGCCGCCCGCAAAGCAAAAGTTCTCGGTGCTGAGTGATTTTTTTGTAACAATCTGTTGTTCACTTGCTCTTACGTATAGTTAGTACCTCACATGAGAGCAAGTGTAGTACCTCTAAAGCAGCAATATATCTACTTCTCATGAACTCCAGCAGCCAGGTTTGGTCGGTCACCTTTCCTGGCTGCTTTTTTTTCTGTCCATTCACCCTGCTCCGGGCCGAAAATCATATCTAATGTTGGACAACATGCTCCCTGCTCCACTCACGGCGCACAGTCTCTATATTTTTCAACCGGTTCCATCGCGCCTCCTTTCTGGCCACGACCAGCAGCCAGATCGAACCGGCAATGACCAGTCCGGCCGCAAACAGCCAGATGGCCTGACGCAGGGTAAGCAGGTCGTATTCCATGACCAGCGAAGCGATGGTCACCGACGTGGCATGCGAGAATGTGAACAGCAGCCATTCGGAGCTGAAGATGCGTCCGCGGAACGCATCCGGCGAACGTTTCTGCAACAGCACCGTGCTCATGACCCAATTGGCGCCACTGGCCGTATGCGCCACAAATACCAGGACCAGCATCACCCATATCACTTCCAGAGACCCGATAATCAGGTATAAGGTGCCCACCGTTATCATGGCCAATCCCATCATCATCACCCAACGGCGCTCATCGCTGAAGAACCTGCGAATCAGCACGGGTCCGACCGCCGTTCCCAATCCGCGGGCGGAGTAGAGCAAGCCCAGTCCAATGCTTCCGAGCATCAGTATCTCCTCCGAAACCAGGATCAGCATGTACACCAGAGCGCCCATGAAAAAAGTGATGGTCCCCTTGGCCAGGGCCGGACGTAAAATATGCATATTGGAGAAAATAAACCGGTACCCGTCAATGATGCCCCGGACCGGGTTGCGCAGTGACAGCATGGTCTCCTCGTCCCGGGCATGCGGTATGGTGGCGCGGAAGATGAACCAGGTCGACAGGATATAGCCGGTACCGTTTATCACAAAAACGGCATCCGTGCCCAGCCAGGCGGTTGCAAGGCCGCCGATCCCCATCCCGGTCGTGAAAATGACGCTCCAGGACAGGTTGGATATGATGTTGGCCTTGACCAGATCGTCCCCGGTTGTGATGTTGGGGATCGACGCCTGCTTGGCCGGCTCAAAAACCGCCGCAAATCCCATCTGCATGGCTGTGAGCATGTAGACCAGCCACAGCAGGGACGGATCCCGCACAAAAAGGAAGCTCAACACGACCGCTCCACGACCGAAATCGCACAGCAGCATAAGCATGCGACGGTCAAACCGATCGGCCAGATACCCTGCGAAAGGCGACAGCGCAGCAAAGGAGACAAACTTGGTGATGATTACCAGTCCCAGAAGAAACTCGGAATCGGAAAAATTGAGAATGATGGTGAACACGGCGATCACCCCAAACCAGTCACCGAAGTTGGATATGATCTGGCTCAGCCATACTCTGCGGAACTGATGATTCTCCCTGAGCAGGTTCAGATATGGTGCCAATCTGTTCAATGTGTTCCTGTGCTTCCGAATCCTCCTTCACCCCGCTCCGAGCCTGGCAGTTCCTCAACGCATTGTATTGCGGCCCGGATCACGGGAGCAATCACCATCTGCGCGATGCGATCGCCATGCCTGATTTCAAACGGCTCATCGCCCAGGTTAACGGCCAGCACTTTCACTTCCCCCCGGTAGTCGGAATCAATGGTTCCGGGCGTGTTGAGCATGGTGATGCCATGCCGGAAGGCCAATCCGCTCCTGGGACGTATCTGCGCCTCGTATCCATGCGGCAAGGCCATTTGGAGACCCGTCGGGACAAGAGCGCGACTTCCCGGCTCAAGGACTATCGGCTCTTCCAGTGCCGCCCGCAAGTCGAGTCCCGCCGAGTCCGAAGTGGCATAAGCCGGCAATTCCAGACCATCGGCATGAGGCAGCTGTTTGAAAAAAACATTCACGGAATTCATACGGTAACGGTAATAAGTGTTGGATAAAATGTAGCCATGAGAACTGCCAACTCTGTAGCAGAGTCTGTAGCAGAGTCTGTGGCAGAGTCTGTGGCAGAGTCTGTGGCAGTATTAATAGCAGTGCCAGTCGGGTTGCCCAGGTGGAGTAACCCATACGGACCAGGATCAGTTCAGTCGCTCATATTCCGTGAGGCGCACCCGCACGCTGCCGACCCAAATGGAAACACGCGCTTCAAGCGGTATGCGCAGTTCATCATCCATGAAATAAGCTGTAAAATCGCCGGAAAAACCGAAAGGTCCGTCGAAACCTGCATAGCCATCCATAGTATAAGCCCTGATTCCCTTGCCCGGAAAAGCCTGTGAGTTGTAGGATACGGTCTCCGAAGAGAAGTTCATCCGGACTTCGGACTGGTCATGGTCAATGTAGATCGGGTATGCCCTCTCCTGGTCCGTCCCGGCAAATAACCGGGAATAGTACATGACGCCGGGTCCGCCATCAGCCGGCTGGTCCAGATCCAGCGTATCTATCAGCTCTCCATCCTCGTAACTGTACACGTAACCCGCTTCATAATCGAAATCAAACAGATAACGCTCCATGCGGTCATTATGCATGGAGTCGTGCCAGAACCGCAAACCAAAGGGTATAGAATCATTTACCGCCATGAAACTGTGGTAATGATGCTCACGATGACCGACCAACGGAATCCTTCTGTTGGATACCATTTGCGTAACCATATGGACAGCCTCAGTGCCACGATGAACCGTATCCCCTTTCAGATAGACGTATACATTACCCAAACGCAGGAAACCGTAGCGCACCTCGTAAGTGAACCGTTCGTCAGCTTCTATGAGTTCATGGATATCCGGATTCGGGTTGCCAACCTTGCGGCCATGTGAATTTTCCCCGGCAACGCCCACCTCCGTCACTTCTGATACAGCAATGGCATACGGTCCGCCGTTGGTCCCTCCTCTGACCGCCAATATCATGATAAATAATGCCAGAAGCAGCAATCCGGCCGGAAGGTGATAATGCATCAGGACTCTCCTTCGATAAAATTTTGCAGCGCATCTTCATCAAACCCAACCATGATTGCCTCCCCCTTGCGCAGCACGGGACGTTTGATCATGGTCTGATGCTCGAGCAACACCTCGAACAGGTCATTGTCGCTGAGTTCCTTGTCCGACAGACCCAGCATTTTCCATTTGCGGCCCTTGCGATTGACCAGGGTATCAAGCCCTGCCCGCATGACCAGTTCCGCCAGTTCGTTGGGGCTGAGCGGATCCTTTTTCAGATCCCGGAAAGAGTAGGAAATGCCCTTTTCGGTAAGCCATTCCTTTGTCTTTTTTATGGTATTGCAGTTGGTAATGCCAATTACTTCCAGCATAATTCGTTATTTTAACGTTACAAGATGTTCGTGCACACGGCGCAACAAGGAAATTACGTATTAATTCACGAAAAAGGAGAAGAAAAGGTTCCCGGAAGACAACCGTTTTTGAAAGATGAAGTCAGCAAATGAACGCATATCGACACCGGCGGGATTCCTGACCGGAAGCAGCAGGATTCTTATGGGGTACAGGACGGTGTTATCCGGACTGCCCTCGCAGAACCGGCCGCTCCTGCCTGCATTGGCCCTGCCGTCAATAGCTCTGCCCTCAATGGCCTTGTTGGTTACACTTCTGGCTCTCTTTGTGGGTGGATGCGCACGAAGCCAGGACCAGGTCGATTTCGAGCAGCAGGCCTACCGCACACCGCAAAATTACACGGAAACCACGCCCAACGGTGAGGTGGTCCGGCGTGATGAAGACGACTGGCGCATCGGTCCCATGTTCCAGGGCTTTGTGGAAATGCAGATACCGCCGCACCCGAATCCCACCCGGGGAGAACCCGTCAGAATTGAGTTGATCGTGACCGGAGTCGGTACAGTAAACGGTTTGCGTGCCATATCCTACTTTGACATGTTCGATGAACGTTCCATTCTCACCCACTATATTCACGACCGAAGTCCACTTGACTTCGGCACCCTGATCTTCAACATCTATCCCGCCGAATTTGATCCGGGCAGAAACTACAGCAATGCCCGAAGCAGGAACGACGGGCTCCACCGGCTCTTCATTTATGATGACCGCTGGAACCTGATTACGTATGGCGACATCAAACTTAAATAAAGCGAGACAAGTCCATGTCCAAAATCACCGAAAGCCAACGGCAGATCCTGCAGCTCCTCATCTATCCCGAGTCCTATGAGCACATCCGCCAGGAAACCGGCCTTTCGCCTGGCGAGGTCCGCGACGATCTGATCACACTCATGCATAAAAACATGATCGAGGTGTTCGAAAGTGATGGTGGCACTGTTGGCACAAAAGTGCGACATTTCGACAATGACA
>SKUI01000096.1 GCA_007122185.1 Rhodothermia bacterium
AAGGCGGACGCCATCCCGTCGTGGAGCGGTTCCTGCCGCAGGGAGAGCCGTTCATCCCCAACGATGTCACCCTGGACAGCGAAACGGACCAGATCCTGGTGATTACGGGTCCGAATATGGCCGGCAAGAGCATCATCCTGCGGCAGACCGGACTCATCGTGCTGCTGGCGCAGGTCGGCTCGTTTGTGCCGGCGAAGGAGGCAAAGATCGGTGTGGTTGACAAGATTTTCACCCGCGTGGGGGCGTCGGACAATCTGGCGGCCGGCGAAAGCACGTTCCTGGTGGAGATGAATGAGGCGGCCAACATCCTGAACAATGCCAGTCCGCGTTCGCTGATCCTTTTGGATGAGATCGGCCGCGGGACCAGCACGTTCGACGGTCTGAGCATCGCCTGGTCGCTTGCCGAGTATCTGCACAACCAGCCATCGGTGGCGGCCAAAACCCTCTTCGCCACGCACTACCACGAGCTGAACGAGCTGGAGAATCTCTACGAGCGCATCGTCAACTACAACATCCTGGTCAAGGAGCACAAGGGCCGCATCATATTCCTGCGCAAGCTGGTGCGCGGCGGCGCCGACCACAGCTACGGCATCCAGGTGGCGGCCATGGCGGGGCTTCCCCAGCTGCTCATCCTGCGAGCAAAAGAGATTTTGGGCAACCTGGAGTCGCACAGCCTGGATGTGACGCGATCGTCCGGGACCCTGGAAAAGGGCCGTGGAAGCGGCGATGGCGGCAAGCTAAGCGGCGCAGGCATGGATGGCGACGTGGCGCGTGGCGACGATGACGGGGCAGACCGGACAGGCGGCGATGATGAGGCAGGCCGCACAAGCGAGGGAGAAGATGCAGGACGCACAGGCAGGGACGACGAGGCGGGCCAGTACGAACAGGCCGGGCAGCCCGGACTGACCGGTACGGATGCCTCCGCGGCGGCACGGAAAAAGGTGGCGGCACGTGAAGCGCTCCGGCAGACCGAGAGGCAGGGGATCATCACCCAGATGTCGTTGTTCCAGTCCGAGATAGATCCCAACCTGGAGACGGTCCGGAACAAGCTGGAGAGTGTGGACCCGAACCGCATCACGCCCATCGAGGCGCTGATGCTGATTACCGAGTTGCGCCGCACGCTGATGCGTCCGGACGACGAGTGACGTCGCGGTCCGCCGCCCGCATCCACTCGGAACACACATTGGAACGTGGCAAGGGCCGCATCCACCCGGAACACACATTGGAATGGGGCAAGGCCCGCATCCACCGGGAACATGGGTGTTCAGGATCTACGGGACGGTGAGTTCACCAAATCAGAGCGGCTCGAACCGTGCCTGGAAGAATCGCAGGTATTTCGGCTCGTAGACCATTTTGAGGCCGGTGATTTTTTTCCGGTTTTCGTAGACTTCGGCCACGGATTCGGCAACGACATCCATGTGGGCCTGGGTGTAGACCCTGCGCGGGATGGTCAGGCGCACCAGCTCCAGCTTGGGGTAGTTGTGGTCGCCGGTCTCGGGATTGCGTCCCGCCGAGACCACACCCCGCTCCATGGAGCGGACCCCGGAGTCGAGGTACAGCGCCGCGGCCAGTGTCTGTGCCGGGAAGGCATCCTGCGATATGTGCGGCAGGATTTTGCGGGCGTCGAGGAACACGCCGTGGCTGCCGATGGGGCGCACGACGGGGATGTCCCAGTTGATGAGTTTGTCGCCGAGATACTGAACCTGTCCCACGCGGGCGCGGATGTGATCTTCCTGCACGGACTCGGCGATACCGAGTGCCATGGCCTCCATGTCGCGTCCGGCCAGGCCGCCGTAGGTGTGCAGCCCTTCGTAGACGACCACGAGGTTGCGGGCCTCCTCGAAGATCTCGTAGTCGTTGATGGCCAGGAACCCGCCGATGTTCACCAGGGCGTCCTTTTTGGCGCTCATGGTGGCGCCGTCGGTCAGGTCGCAGATCTCGCGGACGATGTCGGCGACGGGCTTGTCGGCGTATCCCGGCTCCTTCATTTTGATGAAGTAGGCGTTTTCGGCCACGCGGGTCATGTCGTGGATGATGGGGATGCCGTGCTTTTGGGTCAGTTCGCGCAGCTGGCGCAGGTTTTCGAGGGATATGGGCTGACCGCCCGCCATGTTCACCGAAGTGGCCATGCTCACGTAGGGGATGCGATCGGCCCCGTATTTTTTGATCAGGTCCTGCAGCTTGTTCAGGTTGATGTTGCCCTTGAACGGGTGCTCATCCTCCGGATCGTGGGCCTCGTCGATGATCACATCGGCGAACGTGCCGCCGGCCAGTTCCTGGTGCAGGCGCGTAGTGGTGAAATACATGTTGCCGGGGACCACATCGCCCTGCTTGATCATGATCCTGGAGATAAGGTGCTCCGCGGCGCGGCCCTGGTGTGTGGGCACCAGGTATTTGTAACCGTAATGGGTGCGGACGGACTCCTCGAGGTGGTAGTAGTTGCGGCTGCCGGCGTAGGCCTCGTCGCCGAGCATCATTCCGGCCCACTGGCGGTCGCTCATGGCCGAGGTGCCGCTGTCGGTCAGCAGGTCGATGTACACATCGTCGGAACGCAGCAGAAAGGTATTGCAGCCGGCTTCTTCAATGGATTTCTGACGGTCTTCCCGCGTGGTCATTTTCACGGGTTCCACCATTTTGATTTTGTAGGGCTCCGCCCAGGAGCGGCGTTTCGGAGGTTTCATAAGCAACTCGCTTGGTGTGAAGGAAAGAAATAATGTCAATACTACCCTTGCCGGCGATCGGAACATGGCAACCAGTACATTTCAACCAGTACATGGCAATTGGAACATGGCAAGCGGATGCCGGCTGACGCAAGGCCTTGGAGTAACATACGGCACCCCGGCAAAAATTGAAACATCCATTGCGTTGGTATCGGGATTTTTGTGCGGAGGGTTTGACCGCCCGTTCAGAGACAGCCGACCAGTCTGTAAGCGCTTTTTCTTGCCTTGTGTGATGGTAAGATGTAACTTGTGGCCGGAAGAATTCCATCTTCTGAAACCATTATTTCTCCCGCTGTGCTTCAATCGCATCCACCCGGACAGGTACCCGGACGGTTGAACCACACCGACCCCACGTATTCATCGCATTTATAAAAAGGAGTGAGCATGAAATCCAGCAGAAAAAATGTCATCATCATCGGCGCAGCCGGCCGCGATTTTCACAATTTCAACATCTGTTACCGCGACAACCAGGACTTCAAGGTTGTGGCGTTCACGGCCGCGCAGATCCCGGATATCGACGGGCGGCAGTATCCACCCGAACTGGCCGGGCCGCTTTACCCTGACGGCATCCCGATCCGCGCCCAGTCCGACCTGTCCGCACTCATACGTGACCTGGATGTGGATGTCTGCGCCTTTTCCTACAGTGACATCTCCTATCAGGAGGTGATGAACGTGGCTTCGGTCGTGAATGCCGCCGGCGCCGATTTTCTGCTCATCGGGCCCCGGCACTCCATGATTGAAAGCAGCAAGCCGGTCATTGCCGTAGGTGCGGTGCGGACCGGATGCGGCAAGAGCCAGACATCCCGGCGGATCATTGAACTGCTGATGGATATGGGCCTGAAAGTGGTGGCCATCCGTCATCCCATGCCTTACGGCAACCTCAACGACCAGAAAGTGCAGCGGTTTGCGACTATTGACGACCTGCGCAAACACCATTGCACCATCGAGGAGATGGAGGAGTATGAACCGCATGTGGTGCGCGGGAACGCAATCTATGCCGGGGTGGATTATGAGGCCATCCTGCGCGAAGCGGAGAAAGAGGCGGACGTGATCATATGGGATGGCGGGAACAACGACTTCCCGTTCTACAAGCCCGACCTCATGGTCACCGTGGTCGATCCGCACCGGGTTGGGCATGAAATGAGTTATTACCCGGGGGAGACCACCCTCCGGATGGCTGACATTGTGGTGATCAACAAAATCGACACCTCCGGCCCGGAACAGCTCCACCAGCTCCGGAAAAACATACTCAAGGTGAATCCGGGCGCGCGGGTGGTGGATGCGGCCTCACCGCTGTCGGTGGAGCATTCCGAGCGCATCCGCGGCAAGCGGGTGCTGGTGGTGGAAGACGGTCCCACGCTGACCCACGGACAGATGACCCTGGGTGCCGGGACGGTCGCCGCACAGAAATTCGGGGCGTCGGAGTTCATCGATCCGCGTCCGTTCGCTATCGGGAAAATCAAGGAGACGTTCCGGACTTATCCGGAAATCGGCGCGCTGCTTCCGGCCATGGGATATGGTGAACAGCAGATCAAAGATCTGGAGGCCACCATCCGCGCCGCCGACTGCGACACCGTGGTTATTGGTACGCCGATCGACCTGACACGGGTAATATCCATCGACCAGCCGGTGGTCAAGGTGGGATATGAACTCCAGGAGATCGGCAAGCCCGACCTGTGCGAGCTGCTCTGTGAATTCCTGAAAGCCCGCAACCTGATTTCGAAGGATTGCAGCTGCAATTGAGCTGTCCGGGTATCGGAGCCGAGTCGATTGCAGCTGCGAATGAGCTGTCCGGCGACCGGAGCCGTGTGGATTACGGATGCCATTGAGCTCTCCGGGCACAGGAGTCATGTGGGTTTGCAGAAGTGATTTTCCTATCTTTGGATAGGTAAACAGTGAGAACGGATGGCTCTTTGCCGACGGATATGCCCTGCGGTGGAAACGGGCGCATACCTTATGAATCCAAAATTTTAAACTCATGAAAAAACTGGCTCTGGTACTCGGAATCATTGTATTGATCCTGCTGATCCTTATCGGCGGGCTCTCACTTTACCTGACCGACGAGCGGCTGCGCTCCCATGTGCTGCCTGTTGTGCAGGACGCCACCGGTCGTGACGTGCAGATCGAGCGTCTTTCGTACAGTCTTTTCCGGACGTTTCCCCGGTTTGGCCTGATCATTGAAGGAGTGGATGTTCCCGATCCGCGTGAGGATAAACTGGCCAGCGTGGAGCGGATACTGGTATCGGTGAACCTGTTGCCGCTTGTCAGGGGCGAGGTCAGTGTTCACCGCCTGCAGATCGATCGTCCGGAGTTTACTTACATCGTGTATCGCGACGGGACCACGAACCTGGATGATTTCTTTCCGGAGGAACCGCCGGACGATGAACCCGCGGAGCTGCCGGATCTTGACCTCTCTGAGATTATCATCACCAACGGCATTTTTGGCTACCGGGACTATCAGACCAGGAATGCGGCCCGGCTGGATGACCTGAACCTGCGCAGTTCGCTCCGTTTTTCCGAGGTGCTTGAGAGCACGCTGGATCTGACATTGGGCAGCATGGACGTGACCCTGGAAGGACAGCAAATGGTTTCCGGCCTCGGGTTCACCCTGTCCCAGACCTCCGAACTGGATCTCGCCGGTGAGATCCTGAACATCAGGGACGGCCAGCTGAACCTGCTCGGCCTCGGGCTGACGCTTGAGGGCAGTCTGTCAGACTGGGGCGGGGGCGAGCCGCTGGTGGACCTGCGCGTGGATTCCGAATCCGATGATTTCGGAGCCTTGCTGGACCTGGTCCCGCCAGAATACGAAGACCTGCTCGGCGATCTTGAAACCGGCGGCGGGCTGGACTTCGTCGTCACCTTGCAGGGGCGCATCAGTGAAGACGAAGTGCCGTCATTTGAAGCGCGTGCGGTCATCACCGACGGGTTCATCCGCCACAGCGACGTTCCGGAGCGTATTTCGAATATTACCCTGCGCGCCGAAGCCGTCAATGACCTCATCACCATCCACACCTTTGAAGCCACAGCCGGCGAGACACGGCTATCCGCATCCGGCGAGATCCGCGACCCGCTTGAAGAAAGGGCGCAGTTCCGTCTCAGCGGCTCGATGAACGCCGATCTGTCCACCGCCGATCGCTACGTTCCGCTGGCCGAATTTGACATCACCGAGCTGGCCGGTCTGGTAGAAGTGGAAGCGTCGGCAAATGGTCCGCTTCGTACGCCGGAAGATGCCCAATTTGATGTGACAGTGAAGCTGACGGACGGGCGGATTGTCCACACCGAAGTCGCGCGTCCCGTAGAAGACATTCTCATCGAGCTTCGGGCGACACATCGGGAGGTGCGCATCGATCAGGCCACGGCACGGTCCTCCGACAATTTTGTTTCTGCAACCGGGCGGGTGACATCGCCGCTGGATATGGATGCGGCCACGTTCCAGTTCTCGGGTGAGGTGGCCCTGGACCTGGCAACCATCAAAGAGTATGTCCCCATCGACGAGGATACGCTGGCAATGCGCGGCAACATACGGGTACGCGGCTCGGCCAATGGCCGGGTCAACGAACCCGACCAGGCGGCTTTTGACCTGGATGTGGAGCTGGCCGACGGCTACCTGGCCCATCACGAGCTGGGACAGGCGATCGACCGCCTGACCGCAAAGGCCAAAATCACCCATCGCGCAGTAACCATCTCAGAGGCCTCGGTCCGATCCGGATCCAACCGGTTTGCCATGAGCGGAAGCGTCCGTAACTACATGGAGGACAATGCAACATTTGATCTGCGCATCAACGGATTACTGGCGCTTGGCGAGATGAACGCCTACTATCCGCTGGAAGAGGAGTTCGGGCTGGTCATGGACGGGCGTGTCAATTCCGGTGTGCGCCTTAGAGGCGGAATCGATGATCTGGAGGCCATACGGCTGGACGGTAATCTGACTGCCGGGAATGTCAACATGTCGTCTCCCGATCTGATGCTGCCGCTGACAGATCTCAACGGGGAGCTTGTGTTCCGCGGAGATGATCTGGAGACCCGTGATGTGCGTTTCCTCTTCGGTGAGTCTGACTACCACCTTGCCGGTACGGTCCGCAACTACAAATCGCTGATGTACGAACCCGGCGAGGCCGATCCCGCCGTTTTCTCCGGCCGCTTCCGTTCCGAATTCTTCAACGCGGATGAATTCATGGATTTCGAGGAGCTGCCCGAACCGGAGCCGTTTGACGCCTGGCTTCCCAACATGAGCGGGAGCCTGGATGTCGAGATCGAGCGCATGCAGTTCTTTGCCATGGAGGCGACCGACATCAGGGGAACCGTCGAAATGACCCCGAACCATATCGCCTCCGATGACGCGCGTCTGGCCATGTACGGCGGTACCATGGACGGCAGCTTCCGCTGGGATGTGTTTGCCGTGGACCATACCGGGTTCACCTTTGCAGGCAACCTTATGGATATGCGCGTGGAGCAGCTGTTCGAGGATTTTGACCTGGGCGGACGTTCCCGGCTTGCCGAGCACGTGCAGGCCAATATCAATATGTCAACAGACTTTTA
>SKUI01000227.1 GCA_007122185.1 Rhodothermia bacterium
CGGTTGATGGCGAAGTCGTTCTCCTGACCGGGTCCAAGCTGGCGTATCTGCCGCATGATGCCCTCCACCTCGTACTGCCCTTCCTGCAGGGCTTCATCGTTTTCAAACTGGACACGGATGGCTATGCCGTGCCTGAGGCTGTACATGTAGCGGTAGGTGCCAATGGGGATAATTACCATGTTGTCGAAACTCTGGAGGCCCAGGAAATTGCCCTGTCTTTCGAGCACCCCGATCACTTCGAAACGCCGGCCACCGATACGCACCCGCTGTCCGATCGGGTCGCGCCAGGTAAACAGGGCTTCAGCGACATCATAGCCCAGGATCACGACGTTTCGTCCGTTGTGATCTTCCTCCTCGGTGAAAAAACGGCCGTCGCCAATTTCAACCGACGATGTGAGTTCGTAGCTTTGCGTAACGCCTTCGATCTGCACTCCCTCTGCCACCCGGTCCTCAAAGCTGACTTGCTGATTCCAGCGCGATGCTTCTGCGGATACGGCTGTTGCAAGCTGGCTGCGACGGGTAATTTCGCCGGCATAGGCGACCTGCATCTCGCGACGGTTGACATATTCCCACCAGCGATACTCCCCTCCAAAACCCCAGGGCCACTTCTGGATGAAGATCACATCCTGCCCGAGCATGGACATGCTCGACTCGAAAGAGCGGTTGATGCCATCGATGACGGTGACCATGGTGGTGACCATGACGATCCCGATGACGATGCCGAACGTAGTCAGCGCCGAGCGCATTTTGTTGCTCCAGATCGCGAACAGCGAGAGCCGGATGCCTTCAATAATACTGCGGAAAATCATACTTCTTCTGTAAAGTGCGTGACACAGGTTCCAATGTTTACGTAAATAAAGCGGATTCGTTTCAAAAAAAACACGACATTATTTCAGACAACACGCAACTACTGCATCTGCATGATCAGAAATACCTCCCCGGGAAAACACCTTATTGCATAAAATTACGGCTTTTCGGACCTTGGATTTTTGAGGCAGCTGCCAAGATCAACGGAATGCTCCCTGCCGCATAAGACATTGCCCCGGTGAACGGATTTCCGGTGATACCTTGTTAAACGGGATGCCGTGACACTGAAAACCACCCTGAAGAATCTCTTATGAAGCTGGATGCACTGGCCATAGCGGCCCACCCTGATGATATGGAATTATCTTGTGCCGGGACGCTGGCAGCCCTGGCCCGATCCGGCAAAAAGGTCGGCGTACTGGATCTGACTCGTGGGGAAATGGGCACGCGCGGAACGCCTGAAATGCGGCTGGATGAGGCCCGGAAAGCGGCTGAAATCCTTGGACTGGCAGTCCGGGAGAATGCGGGATTGCCTGATTGCGGGCTCGCAAACACAGCAACGCACCGCGAGGTGATCATCCGTTTCGTACGACGATATCGGCCTGATATCTGTTTTGTGAATTCACCCGAAGACCGCCACCCGGATCATCGGAATGCATCACGGCTCACGCTGGATGCCCTGTTCTACAGCGGTATTGCCAAACTTGAGGTACCCGGCGCCGATCCGGAACCCTGGCGTCCGCGCCACATCCTGCACTTCATGCAGCACTGGCCTTTTGAACCTACCTTTGTGTTTGACATAACCAATACGATCGACATCAAGGAAAAGGCGATCCGGGCATTTGAATCGCAGTTTGATGCACGAGAGGATGACGACGAACCGCAGACCTATGTATCCAGCAAACGGTTTTTTGAATCGCTGCGCGGTCGGGCGCGCGATTACGGACTGCAGATCGGGGTCGAATTCGGGGAGCCCTTCCTCTACTATGGCGGACCTGTGCCGCTGAATAGCCTGGATGTGCTGTTTTCATCGCAACCCGAGCGGTAAAAAAGCAGACACACCCCTGTTTCGTGTACCCGGGTCAGGGGCGTTCGCAGTCTCTCTGATCGTTTATTCGTCGTCGGGTTCACTTTCGCGGAATCCGCTTCGGTCCCATCGACTCCTTCGATCGGTGTCATCCCGCGAGCTTCGATCCATGCGGGGAGCGTAGCGCTCTTTCCAGGTTTCCATCTGTTCTTCGGACAGGATTTCGGAAAGATCACGTTCCAGCTGCTCGCTCAGCTCCGTTTGGCGCTGACGCAGCTCCCGTTGCGGGATGATTACCTCCTCGCGCATCTGTCGACGGTGCGTTTCCAATGCGGAGAAGAATTCCTCCGCTTCTTCTTCCGTGAGGTCCAGGTCGCGGATCAGCCTGAGCCGGTAACGGCTGAGCGATGTTTGCCGCTGATCATCCGTACGCGATCGCCACACGGTGCGGCGATTTGCCTGCTCTGCTTCATAGACTTCGATAGTGTCCTGCGAGTCCTGCATATCTTGCGTGTCCTGCGCGACTTGTTCCTGACTGCGATAGCGCCTAGCCGGACGATCCTCCGGCTGCTCATCGGCATCCATCCTCTGCCGGACGCGAGCCTGTTCAACCGATTCCGGTTCAACGCCGATCGTCTCCGCTGAAGTATCGCTGTCAGGCAATCCTGCTTCCATCCTGTATCCCTGTCCCCTCCCGGGTCCCTCTCCGGGGGCCAGACCGTCGCCTTCACCCGCACGCTCTCCGCCTCCGGTTCCTCTCCGTTCCCTGACGGGTGCAACCGGTTCTTCTGTTTCCGGAGTTTCCGAAGCCGTTTCCTGCGGTGCCGGTACCGGGGTTATCTGTTCCAATCCACTGAGTTCCTCTTCAGCAAGCGACGGCATGCCGGTTTGCGAATGCATCGTCCCGCAGAGCAGATACCCCGCGCCTGTCCCCAGAAGGAACGTAAGCACGAATGCCAGTGCGATGGTTACTTTAGGATTCTTGCTCATGGTTTTCTTTCTTTTCTAAAACTTGTCGTATAAGTAATTCTGTTTCCGGTACTTTCCTGCATACGCACTGAGTAGGATTACAGATCCTCATAAAGCCAGTGATTGAGCTCCGGACCTTGTTGCTGTTCCCATCCGAGGTAACGGGTCGTCATTTCACGCGTATCGGCGGCGGCTTCTTCGGTGGATCCCATCTGCAACCCGGTGAACAGCACGATCAATACGATACCAACGCTCAGAACATAGCGGCGAAACAGTCGCCAGACCAGGTATTCCAGATCGGACTCCAATCCTCCGGTTTCCTCACGCCGCTGATGGAACCGACGGATGGCATCATCGGCCGGCGCTTCTTCCCGCAGGCCTTCAAACAGACCCGATACGCTGTCACCGGACTGCTGCATCATCCACTGATGGTCTTCCCACAGCTTCGGGTCAAATGCCAGTACCTGATTTTTAAGCTGCTCCATCTCATGCCGGGACAAATTCCCGTCCTGTGCATCGATGAGCTGCTCTCTGAGTTGTTGCTCTGTCCGTTTTCGATTCATAAGGATGATTCCTCAGTGCTTTTCTTCACTATTCTTGGGGTTCTTCACTAATTCTAACTGATATTTACTGATATTCTCTGTTAGTCTGTGTTTTCTTCTGTTCTTAACTATTCTTCTGATCCGGGATCCATTCCCAGTTTGATCAATTCGTCTTTAAGTCGTTGCCGGGCGGTAAACAGCCTGCTTTTGACCGTGCCGACTGCGAGTTTTTCGACTTCGGCGACTTCATCATAGGACATTCCTTCGAGATCGCGCATGGTGATGATAAGGCGGTCTTTTTCGGAAAGCCTGGCCATGGCGCGACGAAGCAGCTGTTTCTGCTCGCGCCGGTCCAGGGCTTCGTCACCCGATTCGGTCGCCTTGAAATCGTCCGGTTCGGTATCGGTTTCGTTCCACCAGAAAATTCGACGCTGGACTTTATCCCGGCGCAGCGCATCCAGCACCGTATTCCGGGCGATCTGATACGTCCAGGTATATAAACCGCTGCTGCCATTATAGAGATGGCGTTTCTTGTACACTTTCAGGAAACTGTCCTGCGTGAGATCTTCTGCATCCAGGCCGGTGCCGTACACCATGGAACGCACCATGCGGTAGATCCTCGGATAGAAATCCGGGAGCTGCCGGTCCAGTTCGTGCTCCGTAAGTGGCGTTGGCCGCATCGTTTTGCTGTTCTAATAGGTATCATCACAGGATGTTCCGCTTATGTCTTGGCCGCTGTTGTCAGCTGATTCCGGTTTGTGCAAGCTGTCGCCTGCCGTTGCCACTTTTGCCAACTGTTACCAGCCGATGTCATGCCAGCTGTTTTCAGTTTTTTATTCAGCCTGCTTCAGCCGTTTTCAACTGCTGTCTGATGCTGCCTGATGCTGCCAGCCACTTGCTTGCCGGGTTGACTGCAACCGGCCTGCAATGTGTTATACGACCGTGCTTCGGATCGGTTCGCTTCTTGCGGAAAAAATCCACTCACTCCCGATCACGGACTCAGACATGGTTCATCAGCCGGCGGCTGCCCATTTCATAGCAGAAATTACCTGGATTATCTGGTGATTTACGGTGATTTGTAAAAGGTTTTATAAAACAGTTATCTGGTTTTCAGATATTTTTCGGGAATGGTTTCCCTGATTCTTTGAAGCTGAAACTGGTGGATGTGGGGGTTGCCCGTCACAATGCGCTGGCCAAAGAGCCAGTCGTCGCCTCCGGTCCAGTCGGTTACCACACCTCCGGCTTCCCGGATCAGCAGGCTTCCGGCGGCCACATCCCACGCGGACAGGCCGTACTCAAAAAACCCGTCACAACGTCCGGCCGCCACCAGGCAAAGATCGAATGCCGCGCTTCCGGGACGCCGGACTCCACGTGTATCATGCATGAACTTCTTGAAAAGCTGAAGATACGCATCCACCAGACCAAGATCCCGGTATGGAAAACCTGTGGCAAGGAGTGAGTTTTCGGGCTCACGGATGTTTGAGACGGACATTTTTTCGCCGTTGAGCCAGGCGCCCTTGCCGGCCTCGGCGGTGAACCACTCGTCGCGGTTGACTTCCAGCACCAGGGCCGTCTGCGGACGACGGTTTTCCCACATGGCAATCGAGACGCAGTAGATGGGAAGGCCGTGGGCAAAGTTGGTGGTGCCGTCGATGGGATCAATGATCCATGTGCGGTGGTCGGTCAGTTTTGTTTCGCTTGCAGACTCCTCAGCAAGGATATCATCGTCGGGAAAGACTTCGTGGATGGCTTTGATGATCTCCTTTTCCGCGGTTTCATCGGCCTGGGTGACGAGGTCGTTCTTGCCTTTGAGGTCGACGTCGAGGCGGCTTCTGTTGCGGTCGTAATACGTGATGACTTCTTTTGCTTTTTCTGCGGCTTTTCGCGCTGTCTGGAGTGTCCTTGATTCCATTATGTGCTTTTTGTTGCTGTGTGCTTTTTTGTTGCTGTGTGCTTTTATTTGCTGCTATCAATTTTGTCTGCCGGCCAGGACAGGGAGAATATTCTGCTTTTCATGGTCATAACTCTGGAAACAGGATTTCCGTTGACTCGGTCCGGTGCCGCCTGAGTTCCTCATTTGCTTTTTTTATCCACTGCTGGATCTGCTTCTTCTCATTGTCGGAGGCCTGCGCGTACTCGTCCAGAAATTCGTTGCGTTTGCGCTCAAGGTAACGAATTTTGAGGGATTTCAGCGCTCCGCGCGCCGTGTTGACGGGATCGGCGTCCCTGTGGATGGTCACGCCACGCTTTCGCATGCCAAGCTCGCTGACCCAGTGCCGCTGCAGCACGATGTCGCCAACCAGGCCCGGATAGGGATGCTCCCTGCGGCTGTACGCCTCCACCGACACCGGCTCCCCTTTCTGATACTGCTGCACCATATCCACATAGAAAGCCCTGAGTTCCGGATCTTCGAAGTGAACGTCCCCGCAATGGTTGCCGATGAAGAGGATCAGTCGCTCTCCAAACGTGAGCATCAGGCGGATGAGCTCCTTTTCGTACTCGGGCCGGCGGACGGGCCTTGCACCCGGATCTGGAAATGGCGCCGGTCCGCGGGGGTCTTCTCCCTGTGGGCCATGCGGGCGGGAGTCATGGATACGGTGGGCGTCAGGGCGGGGGGCGGATTCACGTCCTTCACCCGCACCAGCTTCGCTTTCCCGTCTTGGACCGGCCGGATGTCCGGGACTGGGACGGGGATCTGATTTGGGTCGGGGTGTTCCGGACGACGAGGGTGTTCCGGATGCCGGTGGTGTTTCGGTCGCCGGGGTTACTCCGGGCGCCGGATGTGTTCCGGATGCCGATGGTGCTCCCGGGCCGGGCGGATGGCCTCTGCGCGCATCCTCCCGTTCACGACCGGCACGCTGTGACGCCCGTTGATCCATTCTCCGGCGGGTTCTCTCCAGCCGGGCACGGATCACGTCCATTTCCTGCATCAGTGCCCGGTCCCCGATACGGCTGATGCTGTTCAGTTCCTGGATGTAGTTGGCGCGGGAAAGCTCATCCGGCACCACGGCAATGGCTTCCAGGATCTCGTTGATCACTTTCCGGCGTTCCACCGGATCGTCCCACCGGTCCTCCTTGCGGGCCAGCGTTACCAGGAAGCGGAGGAAATCGACGGTTTCTTTCTTTCTGACCTCCAGAAAAGCCTCCGCGCCGTACTCCCTGACAAACGAGTCGGGGTCCTCGCTTTCCGGCAGCGTCAGCACCCGGACCGCCATTCCTTCCTGCAACGCGATGGAAATACCGCGAACGGCTGCCTTGACACCGGCCGTATCGGCGTCAAAAATCATGAGAATCACATCGCCGTACCGCTTCATGACGCGTACCTGTCCGGCAGTCAGTGATGTACCGCTGGTGGATACCACGTTGCCGATTCCCGACTGCTGCATCGTGATGACATCGGTGTAACCTTCCACCAGGATCACCTCGGCGGATTTCCGGATCTCGTTTTTGGCGACGTGGATACCGTAGAGCACCTCGCTTTTGTTGTAGACCAGTGTTTGCGGGGAGTTGATGTACTTCGGGATGTTGGCGGCGCTGGACAGGGTGCGTCCGCCGAATGCGATCACCTTGCCACTGGGGTTGAAGATGGGGAACATCAGGCGGCCGCGGAAGGTGTCGTAGTAGCCGGACTCATCCTCCCGGGCCTTGACCAGTCCGGATTCGTGCAGATATTGCAGATTGATGCCGGCGCTTTCGGCGGCCTTGAGCAGGCCGTCGAAACGGTCTGGGGCATAGCCGATCCCGTACTTGCGGACGGTTTTCCAGGGGTATCCGCGGTTTTTCAGGTATTCGCGTGCCGTTTCGGCTTCATCCGACTCGGTCAGCGTCTGGTGGAAGAAGTTGCCGGCAAACCGCAGGGCGTGGTAGATGCCGTCCTTGAGAAATTGCTGGGGGTCGTAGGAGGTTTCGGC
>SKUI01000254.1 GCA_007122185.1 Rhodothermia bacterium
CCCAGCAGGCTTCCTGCATCCGCATCATCCGAAATACCCCTTCGTCCAATACCGATATCCGAGCGGTCATCCATGCCGATCCTGGGGCCAAGGTCGTCGCCGAGCCCGGATCTTCTGGCAGCAATACCGGACAGGTCACCCCTGGAAAGGGAGCGGGAGCGGTCATGCAGCGCTATGTCGGTATCCTCCATGGCAAGGGCGGGTGCATCATCGGCGTCGGGTGTTCTCTGGGTTCTGGTTTCAGGAGCTCTGGTCTCCGGCTCAAGTCGGAAACCGTCCGGCAGCACATCACTCAGATCGATCCGGGCCGGAACGCGCTCCTCTACTTCCATTTCTCTGACCGGTTCTTCTTCGATTTCGGGTTCTTCGGGCTGCGCTTCTTCTACACTCGGTTCCTCGACAGGAGGCTGAAAACGGGTAAGATTGATCTGGGCAATCTCTCTCATCTGAATCTGCCTGGCATCCGGATCTGATACGGAGGAGGTGATCAGTATCAGATAGGCAGCCACGCAAAAGACGGCTGTTGCGAGCACCGAAAAGATGCCCTTTGCTGGATCCTTTTGTTTCGGGGGGATAATCATCTAAAGAGACATCGATTGAACATTGATGTTTTTTGGAATGCCTAACCTGTCACAGATATCCATGACATCGATAAGACTCTGCATCGTAATATCTTCGTGCGGTTCTATCAGGGCCGCCGTGGATTGACCCTCTTCAGAAAGGTAGTCTTTCAGGTCCTGCAGCACCGATTCAAGTATCTGAAGATTTTGGTATTCGCCCCAAAAGGTGGACGTATGATAATCAGAAACCCGGAACGTATTGTCCGGATCGATATTGATCACGATCAGCGACAGTTCTCTTTCTTCGGTTACTTCCTGGTCATCAGGATCCGCCGAGGGGAGATCGATATGCGACCGTACCGTTATGTCACTGATCACCACAAATCCAAAAAGGATGATCAATCCGATATCAATGAACCTGATAAGGAACGAACTGTTTCTCATAACTTAGTTTCCGGTAAGTCTAACGTCAATGGCCTTGCTGATATTCAGATCATCACAAATTTCGGCAACCTGCATCGTGTATTTGGCCCTGGTATCATAATTGGCCCTGATTCTGACCTTGGCCAGATCGCCAAACCTGTTGCGGTGGTTCTGAATGTAACGGCGCAGCTGTACCGTATCCTGCAGCTGGATATTTTCCCGTTCATCGATGAAAGTACCGTCGCTGGTGATACCGATATACAGGACCACTTCAGGACCGAGCGGGGGAAGCGCCGTCTCGCTGCTGGCAGGGAGCACGATCATGGAATCCTCATCCAGATCGGAAATGACAATGAATCCGAAGAGAAGGATGAGCACCACATCGACAAATCGTAAAAGAAATCGGCCTCTTTTCATCTGTTTGTATCATTTCGATTCATATGGTCAGAATGATCTTACATGACAGGATGCAATCATGCGACTGTATGTCAGCAGTAGGCTGTCATGTTCGGTTCATGTTGTATTCAAATTAATCTTGTCCAACCGCTTGAAACGCCTTAACGAGATCCGTATCGGCAACCCGGACATCAACCGCATTGAACCCGGGTTCTTTGCCAAGCGTGAAGTCCATGGTTATTTCACCATTAACGTTAGTGGTCTCGGTCATCTTTTTGCTATTGTTGTCAAAAAAACCATCTCCCATGGTTACCTGGAACGATACAGCTACCTCGTTCACAGGATTCCCGAACCGGTCCTGAACAACCACCCGTATTGGCTTGGGCAGTTTCCTGCCTGCCGGATGCGCCTGTAGATTGTTGTGTATTTCAAGGTTGGATGGTTCATTGGGGATGATGACTGTTTCCAGATCAGCTGTTATGTGTTTGAATTCAGGATCCTGGCAGCGAACGCGAACTCTGAGGATTCCGGTCTTTTTACCGGCTGTCAGATCAAAATATGCAGTGCCATTTTCGTCCGTGGTTATCGTGGTTTTTTCCGGTTGACTATTTACTTCACCGTTGCCGGCAGCGATCACATCCAGCCTTTGTCCGGAAACAGGGTTTTCATCCGTTCCGATGAGCTGGACACTTATGTTTTTCAGGGTATCAAAAGCCCGTATTTGTGTTTCGTATGGTTTAACCTGCAGCCGATCCGGTTTCGGTATTTCCAGGGTCGGTTCTTCATATTCTGCCGCAGCTATGCCTGTTTCGTTATTCAAAGATTTTTTTTTTGAGAATCACCGGTTTCACTACCCTGTTGCTGATATTGTCGCGGGCTTACAGGTTTGCTGCCCGAGCCTGCGGGAGAGAAATCAAGACCGCGTGAATTGTCACCAAGCTCAATAAGCCGGAACCGCAGCTCATCGGCTTTGGATGATATCCGTTCCAAATGTCTTGCAAAGTATCCTTCCGTAACCGTCGAAAAGAAATTGAGAGTGATACTGACGACAAGTCCGAGCAGAGTAGACATCAAAGCAAGACCCATACCGGCCAGAATGACATCTTTTTCCAGGGCTCCGGAGGAGAAAACAATGAACATCCCCCAAACGGTACCCAGAAGGCCAAGCGCACCGGCGGTATCTGACAGGAAGTCAATCCTGTTTTTGAACGTTTTGTATTTATGCTGCTCGTTGGAGTAATAGTTGGAAATCTCGTCGTGCAGGTAATCGGCATTTCTGTTTGTCAGGAAAACATTCAGCAACTTGGCCATTAATCGTGACAGCATATGGTCGGGTTCGTTGGAAACCTTTTTCCTGATATCCTTGATAGTGAGATTTTCGAAGCCGGTACGATGCAGGGATCTGTTCAGCCTTCTATCGCTGACGAGCTCATATACCTTCAGCGTGATCAGGAATACACCGATGACAAGCACTGCGAAGATTGGATACTGCATCACACCGGCCTGGCCTATCAGATCCCACAGATTTGCTGAGGCAATCTCTCCGGTCAGTCCTTGCAATCCTTCCATTCCTGCAGCCACGCCGTTCTGATTGTTTACCTGTGCCTGCGCATTGAGTGGAAGCAGTGACAGAAAGCTTCCAGACGCCAACCCCAGGGCAACATATTTGTAATTAGTCATTTCGTTAAGCATTTATTTGTTTTTTAGAATCAATTCAATTCTGTCAGGATCAGAGTGAATTTTTTCCAGGTCTTTTGTGATGTCTATGGTGATGTTTCGGGTAATTTTCTGGACGTAAAGGTAGCGGCTTCTGGTTTCCTGCCAGGAGCCATTATCATCTGCCCAGTGCAGGCTGTATGTGTACAGGCCCGGGGGGATGATGGAGCCGTCAGAGAGTCGCCAGTTCCACTCAATGACATCCGGGAGATCAGATGCTGCCTGTATTTCGTTTATGACCTGTCCGTTTGCAGCGTAAATTCGCAGCGTCCATTCGCTTGCCGAAGCGTCCGCAGCGTTCACGGGCCTGATTCTGGCATTTTCAGGTGTCAGGATGGTTACCTGCTGATCTGCGATCAGCTCCTGGTTCACCGGAGTCGCACTTCTCATGGAATCCGCTTGCTGTGACCGATAGGTAACCGAAACGGGAATGTTCCGTCCGCTTTGCCGGCGTAACTGTTCTCTCAGACCTGCTGCACGAACCTGAGTGCCGTCTTCAACCACCAATTCCAACATGCGGTCGTTTGAGAGGATGTGATCGCGGATAAAGTCCAGGGTTTTGCGATAATTATCGGTTATGACAGGCTCCGGTGCCGCACCGGCCGGCAGCGGAGCGGTGTCGGGGCGCCGCCCGCTGTAAGGCATCCGGAAATAATCCTGCTGATGATCCAGGTTGCCGATATCATAAGCTGTCAGCTGCAGAAGATCTTCCTCGGTGACCGTGGTTGTGTCGATTCTGCGAGTGAGGGTTACCTCCTTGTACTCGAGATAATCCGTAGAGGAGGTCAGAACTATTGCAGACGGCAAAATGGCATCGGTGCGTGAACGGGCAACCTCCGGCATGGCAACTGCAGCTGGACGGCGTTGGGGCAGCGGCGGCACTCTGTTGAACTCGTAAACCAGAGAGAACATATGTGAACCATACGTCTCTGACAATATGTCGTTGAATGGAATTTCGAACTGATAATTGATGCTGACACCACCATATGCGTGCATCTGTGCCTCGATATAACCTCTGTCGAAGCTCATATTCGTACCCATTCGGGCAAAGTATCCTTCGGTTGAAAATGCCTCCAGGTGTACTCTTGTGTCGAGCCCGTACCTGTCGTTTACAAATTCGACAGTTCCTCTTACTATGTCATGACGGTAACTCAAGGCACCGAAAAATTCAAGAGGCTCCTTGACACCGTTGCCGGAAAGCGAAATGTCGGGCTCGTTAAGATTGCGGGCGCCCAGTGCCAGTTCCACATTTGATTGGGGCCGGGCGTAGATGCCTGCAGCAGAGTTGAACGTATTTCGCGAAAATCCATTCTGAAAAACCGGATCCCCAAAGTCGAAGTCCACAAAATTGTCACGGTTGTAACCGACATGGTGCAGCGAACCGGTAACGCCGATGGAAATCCGGTGCCACAGCCGGACAGAGAAGGAACCACTCAGCTGACTGCGGGTGAAGACGGGACTGTTGAAGTAGCGGGCATGTGCTCCAGCGCCATACCTGCTGCCCCTGACACCGGGAAGGGATGCGACGAAATAGCCTTGCCTGAAGCCTGATTCCGAGCCGTCGGTAAAGCCCGAATAGTGCGTTTTTATCCCGAGGGCCACCTGAGGTCGCTGAAATGAGATCAAGGCGGGATTTCCAAGAATGGCTTTGCTGTCAAGTGTGCTTGTGGATGGTCCGCTGATAAAATCCTGGGATTGCACCTTACTGGCTACAGCCGGGATAAACAGAACAAGTAATATGCAAAAGCAAATTAGCCTCATGGAGATGACATTACAAAGCCAGTGTAACTGATCCGCGACGGATCACACGGCTGTTTCTTTCTATGAGATATAGATAAATACCCGGTTTCAGCGCCGAACCGCCTGTGTCGGTTCCATCCCAGATAATTTCGGATTGCCCGTTCGCCGCAAGTGAGCGCACCTGTTTGCCGTTCATGTCAAAAATCCGGACCAGAAATCCGGTAACAGCCTCGGCGCCCGAAAAGTCAAATCTGACGAAGTCGTTAAACCCGTTGTTGTTTGGGGTAAAGGGATTGGGTCCGACCCTTATACCGTCATTGTTACTCTGAAGTGACGTTGCGGCATGGCTATTGCTTGCAGGCATTTCCGCCTTACCGATCCCGACCAGATTTTCAGGAGCGGTTTCTGCAAAAGCTGTATTGATTCCCGGCAGGTGAACCATGGTAAGTACCAGTAAAATAGCGGCAATACCCCAAAAGAATCGTAATGATTGAGCAGCTTGTTTCATCCGGGCAGGTTCCTATGGGTTGAGGTCAAGTTCGGATTGAATGATCTTGTAACTTTCAGTGTCACCGGCGAGCTCATAAGCAAGAAGCAGCATTTCCTTGTGCCCTGTGTTATCGGGATCGAGTAAAAGCAGCCTTTCGTTTGCCTGGACCATGAGGTCAAAGTTGCCGGTTTCAAGATAAATGGACGACAAGGAAGCAAGTACTGTTTTGTCGTTGGGGTTGGCCTTCAGGCAAAGTGTGAAAAAACGCTCTGCAACGTAGATTTCACCTTTGTTATTCAGCTCTGTTGCAAATTGTAGGATGGCATCATAGGTAGCGCCTGCCTTTACATAGCGTGAGAAAAAAGCCTCACCGTCCGGAATATTGTCCATTTCAAGGCTGGCGTATGCCGCAATTTTAAGGAGGTTTCGATCCTCAGGAAAAAGGGGCAGATATTGCATTGCAGTTCTTTTTGCCTCCTGGAATTGACCGTTCCGGAAATAGGAGATAGCCAGATTCGTGCTGCAGAAGTGTTGCATGCGCGGAACCGAAACACAGTGTTTAAATGCCTGACAGGCTTGAGGATACTGTCCGAGATATTTGTGAGCTTCTCCTTTGACGGGGTAGGACTCCCAACGGTCCGGAAAGATCTGAATCGCGGCATCGAAATGACGGATCGCGGTCTCAAACCGACCCTGCTCCCAGGCACTGTTTCCCGCGTTGAATTCCCTTCGATAGCCGGTTTCAAGCAGATGGGCGATTTCCTGCTCGAAGCTCGGCGCTGCCTCAAGGGATCGCTCAAAATAGGATTTTGCTTCCGGATAACTGCGCTCTTTCAAGTGAATTTTTCCCATCAGATAGAGAGCTTCCGGATTGGACGGGTCCGACTCCAGAGTCTTTCCGACAAGCTCTCTGGCAAGATGGAGATCTTCACCGCTCATGGCAATAGTAAACTCTCTTTTAAGCGTACTTTCACAGGCAAAAAAGAGCAATAACATTCCCGGAAGGAGTAACCTTGCTGCCATCTGTGGGTAAATTTGTAAAATTCGTAAATAGCCTGTAGAGCAAGTGCAGACGAACGCAAAAACTACTGTTAATATGTTATTATAGCAAGACAAAAAACCAATATGGACGTATTTATGCGTATACAATGCAAATTGAAAAAATAAACCTGCCTCTTGCATCGGCATGCTGCAAAACAGTTCCTGTCAGCATATGTTGTATTGGCAGCTCGAATTGCTGTTACGCCGGTAACAAAGAAAGCCTGCTCCTTGAACGCCTGCTCTATCTTCAAGCGTCGTCACTCTGTTTCGATCCGCCGGCAAATCTCTCGAAGTTGGATCCGGATGGCTGTTGGAAGTGACGCAATCCGAATTCCGGCATGACCGCCAGCAGGTGGTCGAAGATCTCTGCCTGGATGTGCTCGAAAAGCGCCCACTGCGTTGTGTCGGCAAACGTGTAAACCTGAAGGGGAAGTCCCTGAGAGGTAGGCTCCAGTTGTCGAACCAGCGTCAGCAGCTTCTTGTTGGTCTGTGGATGATGCTTCAAATATTCGAATATGTAGATGCGGAAGGTGCCGATATTGGTAAGCCAGCGGCCGTTTGTAATTATATTGGTCTTTTTCAGGTTCTTCTGGTTGTAGGTATTTACCTCTTCGAGCTTTCCGGTGATGTAATCCCGAAGCAGGTACGATTCCCTGAGGTGCTCCACTTCCCGCAGGGTAAGAAACCGGATGCTCTGGATGTCGATCAGCAACGACCGCATAATACGCCGTCCACCGCTTTCCTGCATCCCGCGCCAGTTCAGGAAACTGTGTTCCAGAAACTTGTGTGTAGGGATGGTCGCAATGGTCTTGTCCCAGTTCTGGACCCGTACGTTGTTCAGGGCTATGTCAATGACATCACCGTCCGCTCCAAA
>SKUI01000022.1 GCA_007122185.1 Rhodothermia bacterium
GCATCGATATCTTTCGACATAATGTGTTACCTGTGTGTTGTGGGTTATCTTTTTGATTTCGCGATTCTTGGAATTTACCAATGGGCTCGCTTAAATGCCTTTTATAATAAAAATAGATTCCTGTTAAATCAACATGGACCGAAACGCTACATTGCCATGCCTCCATCCACGTTCAGGATGGCACCGGTGATGTAGGAAGCGGCATCCGAGGCCAGAAAGGCCACGGCTTGCGCTACTTCTTCCGGCTCTCCGGCCCGTTTCAGCGGTATTTGCGCTTCAATGCTTTTAAGGATATTCTCATCAAGCTTTCCTGTCATTTCAGTGGATATGTATCCCGGTGCAATCACATTCACGCGGATATTCCTGGAGGCCACCTCCCTGGCAAGTGATTTTGAAAATCCTATAATCCCGGCTTTGGATGCCGAATAGTTGGTCTGTCCTGCATTGCCGGCTATTCCGACGACAGAGCTGATGTTGATAATGGATCCGGAACGGGCTTTCATCATGGGACGAATGGCTGCTTTTGAGTAGTTGAAGACACTTTTAAGGTTGGTGCGAATTACATCATCCCACTGCTCTTCCGTCATGCGCATGATCAGGGTGTCACGGGTTATGCCGGCATTGTTCACCAGTATGTCCAATCCGTTGAATTCATCCTGGGCAATGGCAATCACCTTTTCCGCCTCATTGAAATCAACCGCATCGGCCTGAACAGCTTTTGCATTCCTTCCCTTTTCTTCCATTTGCCGGACCACTTCCTCTGCGGCCTCGGCAGAACGGGCATAGGTGATCAGCACGTCCGCTCCGGCCTCAGCAAGCTGAAGTGCAATGGCTTTGCCAATTCCGCGACTTCCGCCGGTCACAAGCGCCGTTTTACCGTTCAGGGTAAATTTTTCCAAATTCATGGTTTCAGTAATTATATGGTGCGTTCTTATTGAAATCCGGAAATTCCGACATCCTTGAGTGTACGTTTTACCAAACCCTGCAGTACATTGCCGGAACCTACTTCCACAAAATGTTTTGCGCCGTCCTGGTGCATGCTGCTTAGCGTCTGTGACCAGCGCACCGGTTTCAGCAATTGCTGTTTCAAATTATCCCTTATCACATCCGGATCGTGCGAAACGGCTCCGGTAACATTTGAATACACACCAGCAACGGGTTTTTGAAACGCAAGTGTATCCAGAATGGTATTGAGTTCATCGTGGGCCGAGGACATTAAAGGCGAGTGGAATGCACCGCTAACCGGCAGCTTTTTTACGATTTTTGCACCGGCTTCCTTGAACTTCTCCATGGCTTCGTCCACAGCCGGAATATGACCTGAAATGACAAGCTGACCTTCTGTATTGTAATTGGCAGGAATAACAACATGATCGGGCTCCGAACTAAGCCCGGAACAAATTTTTTCCACCACTTCATCATCAAGGCCGATGATAGCGGCCATTGCACCGGGTTGTGATTCTCCTGCCTCCTGCATCAGCTCACCCCGTCGCTTGACAGCCCTCAGGGCATCTTCAAACTGAAGCACCCCCGATGCCGCCAGTGCCGTATACTCACCAAGGCTGTGTCCCGCAACCATATCCGGGCGATGTCCCAGAATCTCGAAGAGGGAAAAAGCGTGGACAAACAGTGCGGGTTGCGTATGCTTTGTCTGGGTGAGCAGGTGCTCCGGACCCTCGAACATGATATCCGTAAGCCGGTAGCCCAGAATCTCATTCGCCTCATCGCAGCGCTTTCGAAAATCACTGTTGAAGCGGTAATGATCCAGTCCCATTCCGGTTTTTTGCGATCCCTGTCCGGGAAAAAGGTATGCTATTTTCATGGGAACAAATGGTTACATGGCCCACTTGAGGTAGATGGCACCCCAGGTGTATCCACCACCGAACGCTGAGAGAACAAGTTTGTCACCTTTGTTAAGTCGATCCTTCCAGTCATACAGACAAAGCGGGATTGTTGCGGCCGTGGTGTTACCGTATTTGTCGATATTGATCATCACTTTGGAAGGATCCAGTTCCATTCTGCGCGCTGTGGCATCAATGATCCTGAGATTGGCCTGATGCGGAACAAGCCAGTCCACATCATCGCCGGACAACCGGTTTTTTTTCATGATCTCTACGGATACGTCGGCCATCCCTTCTGTGGCCCTTTTGAACACAGGACGGCCTTCCTGGTAAATATAGTGCATTTTTTTATCTACCGTATCATGGCTTGCCGGGTTGCGGCTTCCTCCTCCAAACTGGACCAGTGTATTGGACATGTCCCCATCCGAATACATGATGCTGTCGATAATGGCATTTTCGTCATCCGCCGGCTCCAGCAAAACGCCTGCGGCGCCATCTCCAAACAGTATGCAGGTCGCACGATCGGTATAATCCACAATGGCACTCATTTTATCTGATCCGATAACCATTACCTTCTTGTATTGCCCGGAAGTGATCATATTGGACCCTACTTCCAGGGCATATAAAAAACCCGAGCATGCCGCTGACAGATCAAAACAGAAAGCGTTAGTAGCGCCAATCAAGCTCTGGGCAATGCAGGCCGTAGCAGGAAACATGTAATCGGGAGTGACCGTGGCAACAATGATCACTTCGATTTCGGACGCATCCATGTTGCGCTGCCGCAATATCTCACGTGCCGCTTCTGCTGCCATGAAACCAGAAGCCTTATCAGGATCCTTGAGGATTCTGCGTTCTATGATGCCCGTTCTTGTGCGGATCCATTCGTCATTGGTCTCCACCATTTTTTCCAGTTCCTGATTCGTCAGGACGTAATCAGGCAGGTAATGCCCCACGGCAGAGATCTTTGCTTTAATTTCAGAACTCATTCTTCAGAAAAGTTATACAGTCCGTATGTATGCATCTGACTGCCGCGTTATGCGGACGGCGCCAACCCCTTTATTCACGCTACAGATGCTATAATTTTTTTGTTGATATCCGATTCGGCCATCCTGACCGCATTGAGAATCATGTTTTTTATGGCTTCCGGAGAGCTGCCACCGTGCCCCACCATACTGATCCCGTTCACACCAAGGAACGGAACACCGCCAACCCGCTGGTAGTCAAAAGGCATAAAAGCCTCCTGAAGCAGAGATGTCACCAGGGCAACCTGTTCTTTGTTCAGCTGACGTTTCTTTATAACACCCATGAGCAGCATTTTGAGTGCGTCAGGAATAGACTCGCCAAACTTGAGAAGAATGTTTCCGGTGATTCCATCACAGACAAACACGTCAGCCTGTCCGGCCAGTATGTCACGACCCTCAATATTACCAACAAAATTGGGAAGTGCCTGCAGAAGATGATACGCTTTTTTGAGTGTCTCGGATCCTTTTTCCTTCTCCTCACCCACATTGAGCAACCCGATTCTCGGAGTGTCTATGCCCATCATGTCCCGTGCATAGATATTGCCCATAACACCGAACTGGAAAAGCATTTCCGGTTTGACCTCCAGGTTTGCGCCGGCATCGATCATCAGCCCCAAACCCTTTACCGTAGGATAAAATGTAGCGATGGTCGGACGTATGACCCCATCGAGCCTCCCAAGGATAAAGGCGGAGGCAGCCATCAGCGCCCCTGTGTTGCCGGCACTCACAAAGCCGTCAACCATACCCTTCTGATGCATGCCGAGCCCCACGACTATGGAAGAGTGTGGTTTGTTGCGGACAGCCTGTGCCGGCGATTCATCCATGCCTATTATTTCAGGTGCATCCTGAAGTATGATGCGATTCTCTGGATAGTCATGGTTTGCAAGTTCTTTTTTAATTTCTTCTTCAGGACCGGTAAGAATAACGACAAGTCGGTCATTTTCCCTGACGGCCAGCACGGCACCGCCTACCGGGTTTTCTGGAAAATGATCTCCGCCAAAGGCATCAACGGCAATTTTCATCATGTGGGTATATGTGAATTTGGATTGGATTCCTGTTGGATACCGGTCTGAACTCAGACTTCGCTGGCGGCCTTGACTACCTGACGCCCCCTGTAATATCCACATTCCGTACAGGCGCGATGACGCTGATGAACCGTTCCGCAATTGGGACACTCAGTCAGGGTGAGATCCTCCAACTTGTAATTTGCGCGTCTTTTGTCCCTTCTGGCCTTGGAGGTTTTTCTTTTTGGATGTGCCATATTCCGTTATTTAATTCTTTTGAAATTTTTGTTTCAGTTCCGTAAGGGCGTCCCACCTGGGATCATGCCCCGATTCTTTTTCTTTGTCACCAAAACTGGCTTCAAATTCCGTGATTTCCCCATCCTCGATATATCTTGGATGAAGTTTTTTGACAGGGATACTGAGCAGTATCGTATCCCGCAATTCCCGGGTGATATCAATGACATTCCGTGATGGATCGAGCTTTCGGAGCGTCCCGGAGAGCTCCTCCCGTTCATCCTGGACATCGTGCTGAAAAACAACTTCGTACGTACTTTCAAGCATGGTTTCATAGCGATCGAGCGAGCGGTCACAGGTCAGGGTTGCAAAAGCATTTAACTGACACTGAATCCGGAGGTTGTCATCCTGCTTGTTAAACTTCAGCTGTATCCGGACCCGGTTTATGCCCGAGCCTTCGACACCAAGCTCTTCAGCCTCAACTTCAAGCTGTTCATCTGACACCCCCTTGGGTATCTCGTTGTATCGGAAGGAAATCATGTTGATCTGTACACTTATAACAAAGCTGGCAAATTTAACAAATTATGCACTCATAAACAACGCTATGAAAATAATCCAAATCTCCTTTGCTCTATGATTTCGATTACCTTTCCCAAATCCTCCTTGTTGTTGACAAAATCCAGATGGTCCGTATCAATGATAAGTTTTTCATGCGGATACCGTTTGATCCAGTCTTCATAGAGCGTGTTAAGCCGTTCGAGATATTCAATCCTGATAGTGCTTTCGTAGTCTCTGCCGCGCTGTTGAATCTGCCGGACCAGGGTTGGCACGTCAGCACGCAGATAGATGAGCAGGTCAGGTGGTGTGAGAAATGCAACCATCTCCCGAAACAGATTGCTGTAATTTTCAAAATCGCGCTTGCTCATCAGCCCCATCTGGTAGAGGTTCTTGGCAAAAATCTCAACGTCCTCGTAAATGGTTCGGTCCTGGATGAAGCTCTGCCGGGTGCCTACAATCTCTTTCTGGCTGCGAAACCGGCTGGACAGGAAATAGACCTGCAGATTGAAGCTCCACCGCCTCATATCTTCATAAAAGTCGGTCAGGTAAGGATTGTCATCCACGGATTCGTAGTAGGCACGCCACTTGTAGTGTTTGGCCAGCAAGGTGGTGAGCGAAGATTTTCCAGCCCCAATATTGCCGGCAACGGCATAATAGTAGAATTCCGATTTTGCGTTATCTGACATGGTTTTCAGTCTCCTTTCCCAAGCAGTCGGTACATTGCTTTTTTATATGCTTCCACTCCCGGCTGATCAAAAGGATTCTCCCCCAGCGAATAGACAAAAATTGCCGTTGCAAGTTCAAAATAGTAAATGGCATGGCCGATACATTCGGCGTTCTGCTCATCGATCCTGGCAATGAAGATCGGCACACCACCCTCACCGTGGGCCTGAACTGTCCCCTGAAATGCTTTTTCATTGACCTCTTCCAGGGTTTTACCGGAAAGGTAATTCAAGCCGTCGTAATCTTTGGATTCCGCGGACAGCGTCAGGGATGTTTCTGGCTTTTGGATGTGAAGAAATGTCTCCATTATGTTGCGTTTCCCATCCTGAACCATCTGCCCGAGACTGTGCAGATCGGTGGAGTAGCTGGCAACAGCGGGAAACAATCCCTGGCCATTTTTGCCTTCACTTTCACCGTAAAGCTGCTGCAGCCACCCGCCCATGGAAACGAGAGCAGGCTCAAAGGAAGAAAGCAGGTCTATGTCGTACCCATTTTTGTAAAGCGCAAATCGTGTACTGACATAATCCAGGAGGTTATCACGGTCTTCCTCCAGTTTCCGGTAGCAATCCACGGCACCATAAAAAAGACTTTTTACATCAATGCCGGCAGCAGCAATGGGCAGCAGTCCGACCGGGGTCAATACTGAAAACCTGCCGCCGACATCATCCGGAAGAATGAATTTGCGGTATCCATAGGCCTGGATGATCTTGTTCAATGCCCCTCCATCCTTGCTGGTGGTGCAAAAAATGCGCGACACCGCATCGTCGCCGTAGCGATCATGCAACCACTTTCTGAGTATGCGGAAGGCAATGGCGGTCTCCATGGTGGTGCCGGACTTGGAAATGACATTCAGATAAACCTGCTTGGGCGATCCATCTGCTTTGGGCTTGTCGAGATACGCGATCAGCCTCTGCAGATACCTGCCGGATATGTGATGTCCGGCATAGATAATCTCCGGGCCAGGATCCAAAAACTCGGGCCTTAAGGCCTCAATGACCGCACGCGCACCGAGATAGGACCCGCCAATCCCGCAAACAATAAACACATCCGCGTTTTTATGGATTTCTCTGCCGATGGATTCCGTGTTTTCAAGGAGTGCATCATTCGGTTCCCTGAGGATGTTCTGCCACCCAAGCCATTCGGTTCCTTTTCCCGTGCGCTTATCCAGCTGCTCTGATGAATCGTTTACAACCCCGGCGGCAAGATTGTATTCTTCATCCGACAGGAAGGTGCGGGCCCGTTTTGTTTCAATTGTAATCATGTTCAGATTTGTTACCGTATGACTTTTGCAAGTTCAAGGAGTTCGAAGTTTATGCTTTTTTTCTCAGACCAGGTTTTGTGCATGGGCGTCAGGGTGTTTTTATGGTTGACCACACCAGCCATAACACTTGTGTGCCCGTTGAGGAGGGCTTCTACGGCAGCGCCTCCAAGCCGGCTGGCAAGTACCCGGTCATGTGAAGTTGGCGAACCGCCGCGCTGCAGGTGACCGAGCACGCTGACGCGCATTTCGTATTTTTCGAAGTCATCTTTCAGTTTTTCCGCCAGGCTCATGGCACCGCCTGACTGATCGCCTTCAGCAACCACAACCAGGCTGCTCCTTCGCTGAACCTTGAACACTTCTTTCAAAGTGTCCCTTATGTAATCCAGTTTTTTTACGGCTTCGGGCAGCAGGATGAGTTCGGCGCCGGTGGAAATGCCTGTTTCAAGGGCAATGAAACCAGCCTCGCGTCCCATCACCTCCACCAGGAACAATCGGTCATGGGCATCGGCCGTATCCCGTATCTTGTCAATTGCTTCCATGGCAGTGTTCAGGGCTGTATCATATCC
>SKUI01000159.1 GCA_007122185.1 Rhodothermia bacterium
CGGGCAATGCGGGTAAAATCGTATTCGGTCACGATTCCGACCAGCTTGCCGTTCTCGACCACCGGCAGGCTTGAGATATCATTCTGATGCATCATTTCGATGGCATCCACGGAAGTGGTGTCCGGGGTGGCCGTGATTACTTCATGATCCATGATATCGCTGACCGAGACATTGGTATGGTCCAGGTTTTTTGCAATGATCTTGTTCAGCGTGCTTATCATGGAGCGATAGGTGACCATGCCAACGAGCTGATGGTCATCGTTTTCCACCGGGACATGCTTGACGCTCTGCCATTCCATCACGTTGGCAGCCAGGTCAATGATATCGTCCTCCTTCAAGGTGAACAGGTCCGTGGTCATGAACTGACCGACGGAGGCAAAAGCCTTCTCCCAGCGGTTTTTGCGAAGGACGGTTGCTTTGGGCCAGAGGTGGACCGGTTTGCCCGATTTCTGGTTCTTGAGTGTGGCATCGGCCAGTGCCGTCATCTTCTCGTAACGGCTCCATATATCCTCAAGGTGGTGGAAAGAATCCAGTTGCCAGATGGCGCCATTCTGCCTTTTTTTGGTGCGTTCATGGATAATGCCAAGGTAATGGTCGATATCCTCCTTTGCCAGATTGTGCAGGGAGAGGCCCTCTTTCGCCAGGGGGACCAATTCATTCATGATCAGGTCCTGCACGGGCCAGGTGTTGCCATCCACCCAGGTTATCTGCGAATGGAGTCCGCGCCGTGCCGTACTCTGGAAGTTGCTTTCGACCTCCTTGAAGGGGATAAGCCTGGTTATATCGCCGTACTGGGAGGAGACCCCGGCCATGAGTCCAAGCCAGAAAGCGGCATTGGCCACTTCGTCCACCACGGATGGCCCCGAGGGCAATACCCGGTTTTCAATGCGAAGGTGGGGTTTGCCACCGGTGATGCCATAACAGGGGCGGTTCCAGCGGTAGATGGTGCCGTTGAACAGTTGCAGGGCATCCAGTTTTGGGATGCGACCCTTGTCAAGCGCTTCGAACGGGTCTTCGATGTCCTCGATTGCAAAAAGCATCCGGAATCGGGTGATATCCTCCTGGAGGATCTCCATCACGGAATTCTCAACCCATTGCGAGCCGAACTGGACACGCGGTTTGCGCTCGTGCACAAAGTCCTGTGCCCTGCGGTTGTCGATGGACTGCTGAAAAACGGCAATACGGGTTTCGTGAAACAGCTGTTTGCCAAAAAGAAACGGGGAGTTTGCTGCTGCGGCCAGGACCGGGGCGGTGACAAGCTGCGCGATGTTGTGCAGCCGTGCGAAATCATCCTGGGAAACCTGGAAGTGGACCTGGAAGCTGGTGTTGCACGACTCCATCATCACCGAGTCGTGCTTTACATGCAATTCGTCGGCCCCCTTGATCTTCAGCTCGTGCTCGGTACCGCGCATCCGTGTAAGTGCGTCATTCAGCATGTAATAACGCGCCATCGGCGTCAGGTTTTCCATGCCGAGGTCCGATTTGCGGATCGTGGAAAGGATGCCCATGAGGATGATGTCGCCCTCGTGCTTTTCTGCCGCCTCACGCACCTTGCTGATGCCGTTGTTCAGCTGCTGCTCCAGTTCATGCAGGCAGCGTCCATCAAAGGTCAGCGGTTCCAGGTTGAACTCCAGGTTGAATCGGGCCAGTTCGTAGGTGAACCTGGGATCGTCGATATCCTCAACGATTTTGGTATTAATGGGATGGGGCTGGCTTGCCCGGTCAATGATGAAGACCTCCTGTTCTGCCCCGATGCGCTTGGTGTCCCGCTCGAACATATCGTCGGCAAGCATCTGTTCCAGAGCTTTCATGTCACGGATCAGATACTTGGTGAAAGCACGGAGCTTTTCCGGTTGATGGGCATTGGATGGATTTTCCATGGATCCGGTGTAAGTGAATGGATGCCGTTGCGGTGAGAAACAGGAGCGGGCAGTGAGTGCGCCGCTCAGAGTACGCCGTGTTCCTTTCCGATCGGGTCATCCATTTTCGGATTGATACTGAGAACAGCCGTTTTCACCAGCCGCAGGACATTTGCGGCGGTGCTTCCCAGTCGCAGGTACTTCAGACCGGAGTGCCCCAGCGTGGACATGACCACAAGACTGTACTTCTTTTGGCTGGTCAGGTGCACAATGGCTTCATGTATCGAGGATTTGACAGGTAGAGCCTCGGCCGTCACCTTGTCCCGGATATCCTCCAGGTGTTTTTCCACCCACGCATCCAGCTGCTCCTGCTTTGCGGCGATCTGATCCTCGAACGTACTGACCTTGTCAAATTGCGAAAGGTTCACCAGATGTACGAGATGTATCTGTGCATAGGTTTTCTTCACGAGGGCACGGGCATAGTCGAACGCCTCCAGAGAGTTGTCGGAGAAATCGGTGGTGAGCAGAATATCTGACAACGGTTTGATTTTGGAATCTTTTTCAACGAGCAGCACCGGGGCCTTGCTGAAGCGTACGACACGTTCCGTGACCGAACCCAGAAACAGGCGGGAAAAACCGGAACGGCCGTGTGACGTCATGACCACCAGATCGGCATCCTCCGACTCTTCCATGATGATTTTCCATGGGTTGCCCTTGCGGACTACTACGGGTTCCATGTTGTCCTCATCCGCATACTCAAGTACTTTGGATTCCAACTCTTTTTCAAGCTCGGATATCTGTCGGGCCGACTTTGGGGCGACCGGGAAACTGCCGCTTTCTTTCTCCGGCTGATATACGTGCAGGGGAAGGATCGTGCCGTCGAGGACATCCGCCAGGTAATTGGCCGATTCAAAAGCGATCAGACTGAGATCGGAAAGGTCGGTCGGGACAAGAATTCTCGGGTTTTCCATAAAAATTTGAAATCGCTGGTTTGCAGGGTTGTTCTGGTAAAGAATGTGTATTGCCGGAAATAACAGATTTTTTTGGGATAAATCCAATTGCATTGCATAATCAGTGACTGCACAGCCTGCAGAAGCCTGCAGAAACCCGGACGGGACGGGTGCAGCTCCACAATACCATGCTGCGAGCTTGCAATAGGATCCTGCCGGAGAAATCACACAGTCCGTGAATACCGGGCTTTTTTTTCCGGGTCGGCATAGTAGGCATCAAACGAGGTGGCGATGTTTCGGAGGAACATCCTTCCGGTGTCCGTGACCCTCAGCCCGTTATCTGTCCACGAAATGAGTCCGTCAGCGGCCATGTCCTCGAGCGGTTCCATGGCGCCGGCGAAATAGGAACCGGCGTCAATATCCCACCGCTTGCCAATGAGCCCGAAATCGAGTTCCAGGTCGCACATAAGGCGCATGATGGTGTGCCGGCGGATGCGGTCGTCGTCCGTAAGGTAATACTGGCGGTGCCATGGGTGCTGCCTGTTGTCGATGCGCCGGTGGTACTCATCCAGATCCTTGACGGTCTGGAGGTAGCCGTCGCCTATCTGTGAGATGGATGACATGCCGAATCCGTAAATGTCGGTGTCGGCACGTGTGCTGTATCCCTGGAAATTGCGCTGAAGGGTACCATTTTGTTGCGCCAGGGAGAGTTCTTCAACGGTTTTGGCAAAATGATCCATGCCGATATACCGGTAGCCGGAGCCGGTGAGGTTGCCGATCATCATCTCCAGCATGGCAAACTTTTCGTGCGCATCGGGCATGGGCTGGCGGTCGAGCAGTTTCTGCGAGGGCATCATCCAGGGTACGTGTGCGTAGTGGAAGATGGCGAAGCGGTCCGGATCCAGTGTCTTTACGGCCGTGAGCGTCTCCTCGAAACTGTCGCGGGTCTGCAGCGGCAGGCCGTAGATCAGGTCTACGTTGATGCTTTTTATGCCGGCATCCCACAGCCAGCGGACCACCCGCTCGTTGATTTCCATGGGCTGGATGCGGTTTATGGCTATTTGCACATCCTCCCGGATATCCTGGATGCCGACGGAAGCCCGGTTGCAACCGATTTCCGCCAGTGCGCTGACGTGATCTTTGGTCATGCGTCGCGGGTCGATCTCCACGGCAAATTCCATGTCTTCTTCGAACGGGAACAGGTCGCGGATCCGGCGGCCGGTCTCACGCAGTTCGGAGGGGGTCAGAAAAGTGGGGGTCCCGCCTCCGAAATGGACCTGTGCCAGCCGGTTGCCGGGATTCATGCGTTTTTTCATCCCCTCCATTTCCGCGTAAAGCCGCTTCAGGTAGGCGGCGCTGTCCCCTTCCCGGCGGGTGATCACCTTGGTGCATCCGCAGTACCAGCACAATGAAGCACAAAACGGGATATGTATGTAAAGCGAGAGCGGCCGCGCGACGGAGTTGCGTTCATTGATGAGTTGCAGGGCGCGCTGCGGGTCGTCCATTTCCCTGAAATGAGGCGCTGGCGGATAGGACGTATAGCGCGGTGCCTGACGGCTGTATTTGCTTACAAGGTCATGGCGATGGTCCATGGGCAATGCGGTATGCTTTAGCGAGACTTGTAACTAAAAGAAAAGTGACACGTATGCGTACATAATACGAGTTTAGCTGATAATTATTTGAACTTGCGGATACAAACGGATAGCGGGTATGGATTCCCTGAATTTATGCGGTTAATTTCATTTTCTCTTAATATGCGGAGACGAATTTGGTTGCAAACTCGTTTTTGTTGTAAAAGTATGATATTATAGGATGTTGTAAGATGATGATTTTTCCGTTGGATGCGTGCAGATATTTGTGAAAGCGATTCCAAAAAAGATGCGGGACCTTGCGTCCATTTTTTGTATTTTTTTGATGCGACGTAAAGAACAATCTGCTGACATCTTCCGGAATGTTGATTAATATGGGTTTTTTACAGAAAGCCAGGGAGTAGATATTATGAGTATTTATGAGCGAAGAAAACTGAGTTTTGTAGATCGAAAAAGTTCCAAAGCCAATCTGCACAAATATTACATGATCAATCTGCAGATTGGTTTTATCGTCACCCTGATCCTGTTGATCACCCTGTTTCGGGTAAATCTTCAGCCTACAGGTGAATTCGAAATTGTCGAGGTGGAACAGGAAATCATCGAGATGGAAGAGATCATCCAGACCGAGCAGGAGATTACGCCTCCGCCGCCTCCGCGTCCACCCTCGCCGGAACCGGTTCCCGATGATGAAATCGTCGAGGATTTATTCTTTGATCTTGATACGGAAATAGACCTGGACGCTCCGATGGACTTGCCGCCTCCCCCGCCACCGACTGATGACGAAGAAGAGGAAGAGCCCGAGGTCTTCACCATTGTTGAGGACATGCCGGAACTGATTGGTGGGATGCAGGCGATTTATGAGCACTTGCGGTATCCTGAGATCGCGCGAAAGGCCGGAATCGAAGGACGCGTGGTCGTTCAGTTCATTATCGATGAGGAAGGAAGAGTGGTTGACCCGGTTGTCGTCCGGGGTATTGGCGGCGGCTGTGATGAGGCGGCCATAGAAGCTGTCAAGAAGGTCCAATTCACGCCCGGCCGCCAGAGAGGACGGCCCGTGAAGGTGCGCTACTCACTGCCCATAACCTTCCGTCTTTCTCAATAAATCACCCTTTCGGCAATACAGTGTAAAGATTGTAAAGGCACTGTCCCGTCACGTGCGGGATGGTGCTTTTTAGTTTGGTATCATCCAAAACGCCTTTTTTTCAGTGTTCAAATAAGCCCTGTTGATTTTTTCAATGAACACATGTCATATTATGCATGTTATCAGAGCAGGTCTTGTCGGCAGAATGCGATCGGACCACCATGTCATTAATACATGAGCTGTCGGAAACAAAACCAATCCATTGATTCCACAGACGATTCTGCGGAGCTGCCTGATGCTGCTTTTTTGAAGCGTCAGTTGCAGGCAATTGCCGCCATGGCGGAGTTTTTTCTCAAGGGGGAGGATATCGAGAAACTCTACAGCCAGGTATCCGGCCAGATAACTGAGGTATTGCAACTGGAGGGGTGCCTGGTACTGGAACGAAAACACCGCGAAAAAGAAAGCTATCATCTCTTTTCCGCCTGCGGATTCTGTGATATGAGCCAACTGGAGTCGACCAGCTGGCTGGATAATGACCAGTTCCGCGACACCATGGAAACAGCGGGTATAATTTCCATCGAGAAGTACGGAAAGGGCAATGGGTACCTGCCGCCTGACCGCGAGTGCTTCCGGGAATTCCGCTCGGGCATGAGCGTGCGGATTCCGGGAGAAGAACAGCAGCCAAAAGGGATCATCGCCGTATATCACCGCAAGACGCGCAAGTACAAGATACATGAACAGGAATTTCTGAAAACCGTGTCCGACATGCTTGCGGGGGCCCTGTCCAGGGAGGAAAACGAAAACGAACTCAGGGAAAGTGAAGCCCGCTCCATGGCTATTCTGGATACGGCTGTGGACGGCATCATCACCATCGACGCCAGGGGCCGCATCACCCTGTTCAACCAGGCCGCCCGTAATATCTTCGGTTATAAGGAAAAAGAAGTGCTGGGGAAAAATATCAGCATGCTTATGCCCGAACCGTACCGGGGAGAGCACGACGGCTATTTGCATAAATATGCTTCGACTGGAAGGAAAAAGATCATCGGAAGCGGAAGGGAGATGACCGGGCTGCGAAAGGACGGCAAAACGTTCCCGCTTTATCTGGCCGTCAGCGAGTTCCGTACCTCGGAGGGACTATCATATACGGGTATCGTCCGGGATATCAGCGACCAACGGCGCCTGGAGCAGGAGGTGCTCAGCATCAGTGATCACGAACGCCGGCGAATCGGTCAGGACCTGCACGACGGGCTGGGGCAAATGCTCACCGGCATCGGCCTTATGAGCCAAAGCCTGAAAAAAAAGCTCCAAAAAGAGAATTCCGGTGCGGCGGAACAGGCCAACGAGATCACCAGACTGATCCGCGAGGCGGATGAATATGCAAAAAACCTTTCCAGAGGACTGTTACCGGTTGATTTTGAAGTGCGCGGGCTGGCGACCTCTCTTGAGAGACTGGCTGCCAATGCCGAGCGACTTTTCGGCATCACCTGCACCTTCAGGGAAGAAAACCCGCCCCTGTTCCATGACACGACCGTTGTGGAGCATCTGTTCCGTATCGCCCAGGAGGCGATCAGCAATGCGGTCAAGCATGGTCTGGCCGGTGAAGTGGCCTTGAAGCTGTTTGCCACGGAGGAATACGCTTGCCTCAGGGTAATTGACGACGGCAAGGGTTTTTCAGGAAACTGGCATGA